>JANNLP010000447.1:0-4046 GCA_031396905.1 Gemmataceae bacterium | reverse complement strand
CCCGGTGTGCGCGATGTGCGCAACGAGTTGCGAGTCAAATAATCACCTTCGTTCGACTTGCCGACGGATCGACTCCACCAACTCGCCCTCGCGCGCATTGACCTTGGCCGTGTTGAGGGCCTTGTCCATGAGTGCCTGCGCAACGTCCGTACGGTTGAGGCCGTGATAGGCCAGCGCGAGGTAGGCACGCACTCCCGCATTTGCGTTGCCTTGGGCGACTGCTTTCTCAAGTGCAATGCGACCCTGTTCATTAGCTCCGACACCGACTTGAACGGCTCCCAGCGTCGCCAGCATGTCGGCGGGCAAGTCCAATCCGGCTTCACGCAACGGCTTGGCGGATTCGTAAGCCTGTTTGGGCAAGTCGAGAGCAACCAACTCCAGCCAGGCGACGTTGTTCACCAAACGAAGTTGACGTGGATCGCGCAGAAGTGCATTGCGATATGCAGTGAGTGCATCATCAACGATTCGGCGATTCCAGCCAGTGCCGTCGCGCTCCGCCATGAGCCGTAATGTGTCGCCCAATACGGTCTGGGCCAGCGCATTGGTCTGGTCGTCGAGAATCAGCTTTTTCAGTATGACGATCGCGACTTCCTGGTGGCCAAGTTTGGCCAGAGTCTCAGCACCACCTAGCACGAATGGCATCGTCTCCGGCGATTCAAGGGCCTTCAGCAAGAAGGCTTGGGCACCCGCCACTGCGCCCGACGATGCAAGTGCGCGAACGTAGAGATTGCCCACGGCGGGATCATCCAAAATGATCGGTGTCTTGTCCAAGACAGCGACCGCTTCGGCCGGCCGGCCACCATCCACATGAAGCTGCGCGATCAAGCGAATCGCCCACGGCAAATTGGGAACAGCGTCAAGTGCTTTGTTGGTCGCTTCGAGTGCCTTGTCTGGACGACCAGCGGCGAGCGCGGCCTCGGCGACCACGCGGCACATGGCCGGGTTGACTTGCGTACCGGCCAGCGACTGCTCCAGGAAAGCTAACCCGCCGGCCGGATCGAGTCGGCGCAACACATCCGCCTTCTTTTCGATCAGTTCAGGAATCGGGCCACAGGCGGCGATGCCCGCCTCAATGTCCGCTGCAGCGCCCTTCAGATCATTTGATCGTGCCTTGAGCATCGCCGGGCCAAGATATCCGAAGTGATTCTTGGCGTCGCCTTCGCGGACTCGTCGCCAGATGACTGCGAGCCGGGCATCGATCTCGGCGACATATTCGGCATACTTCTCCGTTGTGATCAATTTCAATTGCAACATCTGCCGCAACTGGGCTTCACGCTGAATCTCCTGCAACACGCCAAGGTTCGTCAAAACCGGGACTGTCGCATCCGGGGCGTTGGCGATGCCGTGGCAAAGTTCCTGCACCGGCACCCAATATTTCTGCAGCACCGGTCGGTGTTCCAGCGTCGTCATGCACAAGTTGTAAATCTCGACCAGTTGCAAGCGTCCCGCCGGTTCGGCCTGGTTGGCAATACCCCGGCGAACAAACGGCACATACGTGTCGCTCAAGTATGCAATTAAGTCGTCCAGTCGGCCCTGGTCGTTCATGGCTCGGAAGATGCGTACGGCCATTGTGCACGACCACAATGTCGCGCCGCTGCGAACCTCATGAGGCCGCGGGAGGTTGGCGATAATCTTGCTTGCGGCGGCACGATCGCCGCGGCGAAGTGCGTCTTCTGCCACGACCAAAAGGGATTCCCAGTCGTTTTTCTCCAGCACAAGGCACGTGCGTGCCTCGCGCACGGCCAAGGTGAACTTGCCCTCGCTCAAGTGCTGCATCATCAACAGCCGGGCGACTTTCGGATCATTCTCGGGCGCTTCGCCGGTCTCCAGCGCTTTCTTGCGTGCCAGCATCTTCTCGTCATTGGGATTGACCTTCAGCAGCACTTCAACGTTGTGTTTCACGCCTTTGGGGTCGGACCGGGCAAAGTGCTCCTCCATTTGTCGGTGCTGTTCAATCGCGAGACCTTGCTGTCGTTTTTCACGGATCACACGAATGGCAGGCCACACGGTCACGGTGACGCCGATCACGGCAACGATACCGCCGATAATAAGTTGTCGAGCCGAGCGGGTAATGACAAAGTAAAAGAGGCGTTGCGGCGCGTGCCAGCACCAGCGCACCAGTCGCCTCGGCGACAGGGCGGCCTGCTTCGCCACATCGGTGGCCGCCGTGCCGGTGGCACTGGCCATCAGCTTCCCGCTGTCGATGACCGAGCCGGTATCGCGGCGAATCATGCCCGGAAGCTGGCGCGGATCGAAAAAACTGACGATGACGACGACGATACTCCAAATCTCGCGCAGACCGCCACGAATGCTGCGAACCATCGCGGCCAACTGATCAACGGATCGCTGCAACCAGATTTTCACTTGTCGTTCCGACGCCCATGCGGCAACATAAGTGTAGTTTACCCGGCCGGGGCAATGGTGTCAGCCGGGCCGATCTTCACGGAAGCCGATGAGTACTGCGCTGGCCCCTACGACCGCAACCGCCAAAACGGCCGCGCCCGCCCGCGCATGGATCGATTGGTGCTTCATCGTCGCGTGGCTCATAGCCGGGTTGGCCACGGCGGGCTGGGTGTTTATCTTGCGACCGGTATGGGCTTCCAAGCCCGATCTAGCCGACCGCTTTCTGATTCCAATGGCATCCGGTTGGCTCGTTTATCGCGCGTGGCCACGCCTTCGCGCAATTGCGCCAGCGCCCATGTTGGCAGGATTGCTGCCGCTGGCACTCGGTTGCGCGATGTTCGCGCTGGGCTGGTACGTGGCCGTGCAAGTCAGCGGTCGCCCCATTGTTGTCTGGTGGCTCACGGCCGCACTGCTGTTGCTCATCGTGGGCCTGGCGCTTGTGCATCTCGGTTGGCCTCATGCCAAGCTGCTGTTGTTTCCGCTGTTGTTCATTCTCTTTTCGTTGCCGACGCCCGGTCGAGTTTACAATCCGCTGATGTTGCGCCTGAAACAGTTTACCACGACAGCGGCACATCGAGTTCTTCCATTATTCGGCGTACCAGTCGAGCGACCTGATCCCAACAGTTTCGAATTGAAACTTCAATCGGGCGACCTCGGCGTCGTCGAAGCGTGCAGCGGTGTCCGCAGCGTCACCGCGCTGACCGCCATTGCCGTGTTGGTCGCTTACCTACGCGGCTTTGCCTTGTGGCGTGGCCTCGTCCTTGTCGGTCTCACCGTCGGCGTCATTGCCGTGACGAATGCGATTCGCGTCATTGTCACCGGTTTGCTTCAGGAGAACTTGGGCCGGGCTGCCATCGAAGGTAAGGCCCACGATGGTCTCGGTGTGGCTGTTGTCCTGGTCGGCTTCGCGCTGATCGTCGGTATTTCGTCGCTGATAGCGCCGCGAACGAAAAGCGCACAATACATGCCATTGTTCTCCGGCGGCCATAGTCAACTCGGCATCGGCGCGAACGTCCGCGCTATGCTGTGCCTGGCGATGATGCTGCCGGCACTGGGCGCTTGCGTTTGGGCCGAGCAATTTCGCATCGATCATACAGTCGTGGTACCCTTGGCTGATCTGCCCGAACGTTCCGAAAGCTGGTTGAGTGAAACCGTGGAAGTTCCTGACGTGATCAAAGACGAGTTGATGTGCGATCAGGTGCTTCGCCGCATTTATCGCAATGCCGATGGTCAGGAAATCCAGATTTACATCATGTTCTGGGCCAGTGCCGCTTCGACTGGGCATCAGCATCACCCCGACATTTGCTATCCGTTTCGCGGTTGGACGGTCAGCACGTCGCACATGAAGCCGCTGGACCTGCCTGGCGGCGGACAACTTCCCGTGTCCGTGCGCCATTACATTAAGCCCGATCAGCAGCAGATATTGTTCTTCTGGACGCAACACGGCCCAAATGTGCTCGCCGACGGTATCGAGAAACCGGAACTTATGTCGGGCCATAGTTGGATCCTCGATCTGCTGAAGAACGGCCATCAACCGATCGATTCCGGCGCTCGCGTCTCGGTACTTATCGGCACCACCACCCGTGGCACCATTGAACCCGGCGAACGCCTCCTTCGCGACTTCACTCGCGACTTCGCCGACG
>JANNLP010000439.1:0-11014 GCA_031396905.1 Gemmataceae bacterium | reverse complement strand
CGAAGTTTGGCCTGTTTCCACCGATGGGCTGACTGAAAATACCCAGTGGCTTCATTCCGCCTGTCATCGCCTGCCAACGGGACGGCATTGTCGCACCTCATGCAACTCAGTTAGCGGCCACCCGGCCGAATCTAGTACAATTGACCGCGGCAAGGCGGAAATCACTTCAGCCGCCGAGCCTTTAAGGAGACGTCAACTATGGGCGTCAAAAATCTAGTACTGGCGTGCATGGCCATGTTAGCCATCGTGATGCCGGCGCGGGCTGATGTAATACTTGGTTATCGCATTGGCTTGCCGCCATCGGGCAACGATTTCACGAACCCGCTTTGGATCGATAACGAAGTGGATCCGATTTACCAGAGCAATCAGCCGGTCTTCTTGGGCCCGCCGATAGTTGGCCCTCTGACAATGACCGAAGGTCAGACACTTTTTCTCCAAGTCACGATTGCAACGAACGCAAATGCCCTGTCGAATCCGACTCCGTCATTTGCCCAGTCGGCTTGGACCAACACCAATCGATTAATTACGGTGGCATTTGGCTTGAACTACCCTTTGGGTGTAGTGAACAATCCATTTACCCCGCCCATTCCGCCAACCGATCCAGATCAGAACAATGTCAATGCACGAGTCATGGTGCCATTCAGCACGGGCAATCCAAACACCTTCACCGGCTACAACATGGGATCGACAGCGATTTCTGGTGCGACGACGGGCACCGGCATCGGCGCGACGGCCGGCAATTTATCAGGCCCGGGAGAGCGAGTGTTAGCCATTTTCCGATTGAATGCGTTCGCGGTCGGTTCCGGGACAATTTCGCTTTTTGATTTGAACTTGGCTCCAACCGCTGGGGGCTTTGGGCTACAATCATCCAGTAATAACTTGGACGAATACGTCTTCCATCCCAGCCACAATGGGTTTCCATTGGCAGTTCAGGTGATTCCAGTTCCCGAACCGTGCAGCATGTTTCTGGCTGGCTTGCCGGCCGCCCGCATCGGCTGGCGGAAGTGGCGGCGGCAACGAAGCACCAGACCGTAGGGAGACGTCAGCCATGCGCGTCAGAAATCTAGCACTCGCCTGCGTAGCAGCGCTAGCCATCGTGATACCGGCGCAGGCTGACGTGATCCTCGGCTATCGCATCGGCTTGCCACCGTCTGGCCTCGACGAGACCAATCCGCTTTGGATCGATAACGTACTAGACCCGATTGGCCAATCTCAGCCAGTCGCCTTAGGCCCGCCGATCGTTGGCCCGCTGATGATGACCGAAGGTCAGACGTTGTTTCTGCAAGTCACGATTGCGACGAACACAAGTGCTTTGTCGAATCCTACGCCGTCGTTCGCCCAGCCGGCTTGGACGAACTCAAATCGATTGATTACGTTCGCATTTGGCTTGAACTACCCGCTGGGTGTGGTGAATAATCCATTTGCTCCACCGGTACCTCCGGTCGATCCTGATCAAAACAATGCCAACGCAAGAGCAAATGTCCCCTTCGCGACGGGCAATCCCAACACTTTCACCGGCTATAACATGGGTGCCACAGCGATAGCTGGTGCTACGACGGGCACGGGTGTAGGCGCCAACGCGGGACAGCTAACCGGTCTTGGTGAACGAGTCGTTGCCATTTTCCGTTTGAATGCGGTTGCGGTCGGGTCCGGAACCATTTCGCTTTTTGATTTGAACGTGTCTCCAACCGCTGCTGGCTTCGGGCTACAATCATCCAGTAATAACTTGGACGAGTACGTCTTCCATCCCAGCCACAACGGTTACCCGCTTGCAGTGCAAGTTGTCCCCGTTCCCGAACCCTCCGGCATGGCCTTGGCCGGCATGGCGCTCGTCGGCATCGGCTTGCGGAAGTGGCGACGGCAACGAAGCACCAGACGGTAGTGAGACGTCAGCAATGCGTATCAGCAACATGGCAATAGCTTACATGGCAGCATTCGCCATCGTGATGCCGGCGCGGGCTGACGTGATCCTTGGCTATCGCATCGGCTTGCCGCCGTCTGGCCTCGATCAGTCCAATCCGGCCTGGATCGATAATCAGGCAGACCCAATTAACGAGACCAACCAGCCCATCCCATTGGGTGCGCCGATCGTTGGTCCGCTAGTGATGACAGTAGGCCAAACGACCTTCCTCCAGGTCACCATGGCCACGAATGCGAATCCATTGTCCAGTCCCACACCGACTTTTGCCCAGTCCGCTTGGACCAATTCCAACCGTTTGGTTTCCGTAGCGTTCGGTCTGTACTACCCGCTGAGCATTATGAACAACCCGTTCCAGCCACCGGTACCTCCGACTGACCCGAATCAGAACAACGCCAATGCACGGGCAATGGTCCCATTTGGTACGATCAATCCCAACAACTTTACCGGCTACAACTTGGGTTCGACGGCAATAAGGGGCGACAATTCTCTCGGCTTAGGTGCGTCCGCCGGTCAACTAGAGCACTTTTAGTTTCATTCTTGCGCTATTGAGTTATTGTGGTTAGACTCGGCTGTCCATCCAGGAGGGATAGCCGATGGAAACGTATCCGGTGGAGTATCGGCAACGGGTCATTGCGTTGACGGCCGATGGAATGTCGAGCGGGAAGATTGCGGCGGCTCTGGGCGTGACCGCTTCCTGGGTGCGTTCGATCAAACGCTTGCATCGGTCCGGCCAGCCCTTGGCGCCGAAGTCGCGGGCCAACCGGCGGCGTTCACTCGCTCAACGCGAAGGCGAACGCCTGCAGACGCGCGTGGCAGCCCATCCGGGAACGACGCTGGAAGATCTCAAACGTGACCTGGGCCTGGAGGAATCGATCACGAGCATCTGGAATGCGCTGAAAACGCTAGGACTCAGCCTGAAAAAAAAACGATCTACGCCGCCGAGCAGAACCGCCCGGACATCGTCGTCGAGCGTGCGGCTTGGAAAGTCCTCCAAGCCGGCATCGATCCGCAACGCCTCGTTTTCCTCGACGAAACGTTCGGCACGACCAAAATGACGCGGCTGTACGGGTGGGGACCCACCGATCAACGCGTGCTCGATGCGGTCCCGCATGGCCACTGGCAGAGCACCACCTTCGTCGCGGCGCTTCGACTCGACGGACTGTTCGCTCCCATGGTCGTGGATGGAGCTCTCAACGGCGAATTGTTCTTGAAGTATGTGCAACAGGAACTCGCGCCCCAGTTGCGGCCAGGCGACATCCTGGTCATGGACAACCTGCCCACGCACAAAGTCAAAGGCGTCGCCGCCGCCGTGGCCAACCGCGAGGCCCGGGTGCTGTACTTACCACCCTACAGCCCCGACCTCAACCCCATCGAACAGGTCTTCTCCAAAATCAAGAATGAACTTCGCCGTCGTCGACTCCGTAACTGCGACGAACTGTGGAACGCCTTCGGACAATCGCTCGATTGGCTCACTCCCACCCAAGCCGGCAACTACTTTCGCCACGCAGGCTATGCGATAGAAAGAAACTGAAAATGCTCTAACGCACCTTCGCCTGGAACTGGACAATGCCGCTTTGACCGGGCGGGATGTCGCCGCCGATTTCCCATCGGAGAATCACGGAGCCGGCGGCGTTCGGCTGCATGGTGAATGTGCTGGGCCGGTCGCCGCGCGAACTGCCGGCCACGTATTCCAGACGCGATGCCAGGCTATCGGCCACGACCACTTCTTTGGCCGGACGGCTGCCGTAGTTGACGAACTTGATAGTGAACGTAATCACGTCGCCGGGCTGGGCCTCCCGTGGATCCAGCGTCTTGATCAATACCAGCGGCTGATCCGGTTTGCACTGGTCGCGATATTGCGTCATACCGAGCGGTTCGACAACAGTCGCTTTTACACGCAGACCTTCGACGGTACCCAACACTAGCGGGCCGCCAATGTAGGATTCCAACTCGTGCCAACCGGTGCGGGTGATTGCCCCGCGCACCTGTTCGCGGACCTTCATGGCGGCTGGGTGAGTAAACCCTTCCGCTTCTCGCGTTAGTTGCTTGACGCGATTCAAGCCCGGCGCAATGGCCGTATCAGCGGTACCAGGCGGCAACGAAACGCCGACGCCGCCGATAGCCAACTCTTGCCGCATGATTGGCATCCGTGGCGCGAACAGGCAAACACGATTTGAGATCACTGCCCGCTTGCGATTGCCGTCGCGATACTCGATGGCAGTGTCGGTTGGGTCCAGGTTTCCTAACCGGCCGTTGGGGCCGATGCCAATCCGTAGGCCGGTGTCGCCGCCGTCAGGCAGCAATTCTTCAGTGGGAATGCGTGGCCCGAGGATCGGATCGAATTGTTGAAATAGCCGCATTGGCAACATCGGCGGAAACGCCGGCGGCGCGAGTTGCTCGCCGGGATAGTTCATCGCACCCGGCACGTCCCATTGCATCATTTCATCTTGCGTCAGTGTTCGCCCGCCGATGCGGAAAATCGCAAGCGGCCTGCCGCGTTTGTGTGCTTCTTCCAGCGGATCCTCGCCACGGTTTACATCCGTTTCCAGCGGCCGGTCCGGCGTCGTCGTTTCCGGCGGCGCTTCCAGCGGGTTTTCCAGGTAAATTACTTTGGTGACAATCCCGCCCGCCAGCGCTCGACGCAAATCATCAGCACTGATCGTCAGTGTCGCCGGGTAATCTTCCGGTTTCAAAGTCACCGGCATGAACAAAGTTGATCGCACTTCGATGGATGGATCAATCGCGGTGTTCGGTTCGTCTTCAAACCCTTCAAGTCGCAAGCGATGAACGTACCCCGGCCGCAAACCGACCGTACCGTCCACCATTCGAGCATCACCGGTTCCCGGCCGCCAGGTCACGCGCACTCCGGTCGGAGAGATAACGCGCACATGCAAGGCCGGTGCAAACGCCGACGGTGCACTCGGCGGCGCGGCAGTCAAGAGAGCGGTGAGCAAGAGTGCGTTCATGGGATTGGCCGTCAGTGGTCAATGTTCAGCGACGTGTTACCGTGGCCCGTTAATGACAATGGTCAGTTGTCCTCCGGCACGCTGTGGTTTCCGGCTGACAACTGACCACTGGCAACCGACCACTGGCAATTACTTCTTCATGCGATACCAACCAGCGTCGGCGCTTGCGGTCACTTTCGCGCCGGTGGGTTTGATCGGGGCGATGATGGTGCCGGGTGCTGGAGCAACCGAAGGGCCGCCGCTCGGCGGAGCCATCATGCCGGGTGGCATCATGTTGGGCCGTGCCGGACCCATTGAAGGACTACCGTATGGTGCATCAATGGCCGGAGTGTTCGGCGCTTCAAGATCGATGTTGCCGATGCGTAGGATCGCGAGCACGCTGCCACGCCGTTGCGCTTCAGCGACCGGATCGACACCCGGTTCGAGCCGCGAGCTGACGACTTCATCCGGGCCAGCCGCCGTCAAATCCTGATATGCCGGGTCGGGCAGATAGATCACCTTCACCACGAAGTTGCCGGAGCCGACTTGCTCGAGATCTTCTTCGCTGATGTTGATCGGCACCGCACTATGTGCCAGGAAAGTCGCGGTCTTGCTCGACGCCGGAATCACTTCCAGTGTCGGATAGAGCTCCAGACCGGCACGATTCGGGAAATCGGTGAGCTTGAGGCGATAGGCCGCGGCCTGTGGGAAGTTGTACCGGCCCGGTGCTTCAACCATGGTCGGCGTGAAACCGCCCGCGCCCTGGCCGTTGAACCATGCCACCTTCATGCCGGCAGGGCCGCCAAAGCGAATCGACGTGCGGCCATTGCCGTACGGATTCATCTGCGGCCCAACCAGGGCACCGGTCGCCGCCACCGCGCCGGGCACGCCGGTCGGAAGTGGGCAGGCATCTCTCTTGGGACCAAAGCCTGAGCCTGAAGCTTGCTTCACACCGCTATCGACGTTGTTCGTTGACGCGGCGGTTTGACGAATATTGCCGCGATGCGTCTCGGCCGATGGCTTCTCGCCGGCGCGGGCCGCGACGGGATCGCCCCATGGTCCAACCGCAGTGGGCACGGCTTTCATCGTGCCGGCTACGCCAATGTGGGCCTGTGGGCCACGATCAACCGTTGGTGCCGACATACAGCCGCCGAGCGCCGATAGCAGCACGATGGCGTGCGCTTTGCGTTTCATCGCAAACCCCCTGATGCCCCGATGCCCGGGGACGTAACTCGCCGCAGAGTGATTCCGCTTGGCAAATCATCGACTGGGCAGCCCCCGGAACTTGCGGAAAATCCCGCACAGTTCCTTCACACCGCAAAGGCAGATTGCCGGGATTGCCTAGAATGAACCAAGATCGCGATCGATTGACATGCATCATCGTGTGCTCGCTAATCGTGGTCGTCATTCAGGAGGCATTCGATGGGCGTAGCTCGTTATCTTGTGATTTCAATCGCGGTGGGTTTGGCCAGTCTGGGATCGGCACCCGCTGCCGACCCGAACCCGCAATTCAAAGAGCTGCAGGGGTCATGGCAGATGGAGTCGCTGGAACAGGCCGGCGAGAAGGTGGATAGTAAGTGGTACGCTGGGCGTGTCCTGTTCATCGGTGGCCGAAATGCGTTCGTACGTCAGGGAAGCGCAATCATCCAAGTTGCTATGCTCAACCTCAATGCGACCGCGGACAAGAAATATGTCAACGTCATGGTCCTTCAGGGCGAGGACAACGGCAAGGTGCACCTCGGCATCTACCAGGTGAAGGGCGATGTTCTCACCATTTGCCACGACGCCGGAGGCATTGATCGACCGTCAGAATTCAAAACGGCGGCTGGTACCAAGCAGGTCGTCGCCGTCTATCGGAAGCGCGCATTGCGCGGTGCCGATCGCTCGGATGTCTCCGGCTATTACAAGTATTCGAGCGAAGACGAGAGCGGCAAGTCGGCCGAAGGCGAGGCCATCGTCGAGCGGCAGGGCGACAGTTATTCGGTTGTCTTCAAGCGCGGCGGCGGCATCGCCTTTGTCGGCATCGGCATTCGCGACGGCGATACGTTTTCAGTCGGCTGGCGCAATCAACTCCAGTCAGGGATCTCGGTCTACAAAATCGGCGCGGATCGAAAAATGACCGGCAAGTTCACCCTGCTCGGTGGCAACGGTGAACTCCACAATGAATCACTCACACCCGAAGAGTCGTAAGTCCCTAATACCCGCCACTCACAACCTTGGCCTCGAAGCGTATCGGCTCCAGTCCGAATCTTAGCCGCGCATCGTCGAGCAGCTCTTTGGTCTTACTCGTGCCGCAGCGACTGGCGCCAAGCTCGCGCATCTTGATCAGAGTGTTGACGTCGCGGACGCCCCCAGCAGCTTTGACCTGGATGTGCGGCGGCGTGTGCTTGCGCATCAGCGCAATGTCTTCAGGCGTCGCACCGCTGGAGCCGTACCCGGTGGACGTTTTCACCCAGTCGGCGTTCAACTCGCCGCAGAGCTCGCACAGCCGAATCTTGTGTTCATCTTTGAGATAGCAATTCTCAAAAATCACCTTCACTTTGGCACCGGCCGCATGTGCAGTGTCGATGACGGCCGCAATGTCGTCGCGGACATAAGCCCAGTCGCCGCTCAGCACGCGGGAAATGTTAACGACCATGTCCAACTCTTCGCCGCCGTCGATGATGGCTTGCCGGGCCTCAGCGGCTTTGATGGTCGTGTGATGGCCGCCGTGCGGGAAACCGATGACCGTGCTGGCCTTCACGGCGCTGCCTTGCAGAATGGCCGAACAACGCCTGAGGTAGTGCGGCACGATGCACACGCTGGCCACATCGTAAGCCAGCGCGAGTTGGCAACCGATCTCGAAATCATCGAACGTCGAGTTCGGCTGCAGGATCGAATGGTCGATCATCTTGGCGAGGTCTTCATAGCGCATCACGTTGATTCCGTTTCAGGGTTTCGGGATGAAGTTGCGGAGGTAAGTCAGGCTTTGACGCAACGATGCATGCCGGCGTTCGAGCGGACCTTCATAAGCCCGGTCTTCGACTTCGACGCACACCGGGCCGCTGTAGTGGGCATCGGTGAGGGCGGAGAAAAACGCGCCCCAGTTCACGTCGCCGAGGCCGGGCAGCTTGGGTGTGTGATACTGATTCGGATGGGCGAGGATGCCGACTTCGTCGAGCTTGTGCCGGTCGATGCGAACATCCTTGGCGTGAACATGAAACAAGCGGTCGGCAAATTCACGGATCGGCTTGATGTAGTCCATATGCTGCCAGACCATGTGCGACGGGTCGTAATTCAAGCCCACGTGCGGGCCAAGCTCGGCGAAGAGTCGTCGCCAGATGGCCGGGCCGGTCGCCAGGTTTTTGCCGCCGGGCCATTCGTCATTGCCGAATAGCATCGGGCAGTTTTCGATGCCGATGCGCACGCCGTGATCCTCGGCCAGCTTGGCCAGCGGCTTCCAGGTCGCCAACATGCGCGGCCAGTTGTCGTCAACCGATTTGGTCCAATCCCGGCCGATAAACGTGTTGGCCCGGCGCACGCCGAGCTTGTCGGCCGCTAGGATCACTTGCTCGACATGAGCGACACACCTGGCGGCCGCCGCCGCATCAGGATCAAGCACGTTCGGATAATAACCGAGGCCACTGATAGCAACATCGTGTTTGGAAGCCAAGTCTTGTGTGCGTTTCGCGACATCGGCCGTGAAGCCGGCACAATCAAGATGAGTCACTCCGGCGTATCGCCGCTCGGCCTTGCCGACCGGCCAGCACATCAACTCCACGCAGTCGTAACCGGTTTCCTTCGCAAACGCGAACACCTGATCCAACGTCTGATCGGCTAAGATCGCGCTGACGAAACCAAGCTGCATGACAAAGCTCAAACGGCGGGCTGGAGAAATGTTATACGTGCAACGTGGAAAGTGAGAAACGCTGACAGCTACAGTTGATGCGCACAACGCAAGGTTGCTCGTTTACATCTCATCCGGACTGTGGGCCGTCAATGCGCGATTGCTGCAGCGACGGTGGGCGGGCCAGCCTGCAACTGTTGCCATATTTCCCAGCGGTGGACTGGGATGGTCGCCTCAGCCGCGAAACCCAGCCGCACGGTTTGGCCTTTGATTTCGAGAACCGTGACGGTAACCATCGGGCTAATGCCTTTTGCTCCGCCGATAACGACCATTTCCTGACATTTCCTAGTGAGAATCAACATATTTGAGTCTCCGTCTCCCCGCGATGGGAATCCATGACTGGCGATCATTTGCGTTGCATCGTTGCCATACCATGCGAATTTGATTGCTGGCATTGGAGGTTAGTCAGAGGCCCCACTCCGGCCTTCCGCGGCGTGGGGGGGGCGGCCATGAAACGTGGCATCTACCTGGCTGCCGGGTAACGGCGTTCCGCCGAGCCGTTCGCGCAGTCTCTGATCGATCATCTCGTTCGAACCTAGAGGCGGCCGCGCATCAGTCTCCAGTGTTTCGTCGGGTCCTCCGTCAGCCGCAAATGGCAGCAATAGTGTCATTTGTATGCTCCTAAGTTGGGAAACCTGATGCTGGAAAACTGTTAATCCTTCTTCGGCTCAGCCGGCGTCGTGGATCCCATCTTCGGTAGCTGCTCCCGTGCCCGCTGTTCATCGGCCTTGATCTTATCCTGATCCACGGTGAACGTGATGCTGTGGTGCGCACCTGAACCGCCGGTAGTCACGTCGAACCAGCCCCGGTAGTAGCCAAGTCCGGCGACGCAGATAAGTAGGACGAACACTACAGTTAGAAATCGTCTCATCAATACCCTTCTGAACGAGCTTCGTTCAACAATGGCAGGGCGATTCATTGCATGTGTTTAGAAGCCGCGCGGGATGTGGCCCAAGAGCACCAGCACCAGCACGATAACGAGCACCAATCCCAAGCCACCGCTTGGCCCGTAGCCCCAGCTGCGACTGTGACCCCAGCTGGGTACGGCACCGATGAGCAAAAGGATCAAGATAATCATCAGTATCAAACCCATGGCAGACCCCTTTCAAAGGTCAGAGATAGAAGTCAACTCGTCGCTCCATAGGCGGCGGCTCGCCATCGCTTTTTTTCAGCTTGCCGTGGCACCAACGCTATTGAGCGGACAGATGAGTATGCGATTTTTGTGCCAGTGCGGCATAGCACCGGCCGGAAGGTCACTCGAATGATCGCGATTCGCCATCGTGACCGGCTCCGTCGTCAAAGGCTCACACCCTCGCGACCGGCGTTGACTCTCGGCCAGCAACATCCGCTTGAGGTTGGCAAATTCCAGTGGCTTGGGCAGAAACTCGTCGAAGCCGGCCTCGCGGCAGCGCGATTGGTGGGCTTCATCCGCATAACCGGACACGGCAATCAGGCGAGTTTGCTTGAAGACCAAACTTCGTTTTAAGCGGTGCGCGACTTCGTAGCCGGTCATCGTCGGCATCGCGACATCCAGCAGCACGACATCAGGTTCGATGGTCACAGCCATTCGGAGAGCCGTTTCGCCGTTGTACGCCGACCGGACATCATGCCCCCAGAGGCGCAGGAGTATGGTCAAACTGTCCGTCGTGTCCGCATCGTCGTCCACGACCAAAACACGAAGGAAGCGCGGGATTACTTGTGAGGCAATCAGCAATCGTTCTGCCTCGATCGATGCGCTGTTCCAGGTTCCTTTCGTCATGACGTTGACCCTAAAGCTCTGGATGGACTGCATGGCTCACTTCCGCTCCAAGATTCGGCTGGAACACCGTGAGCGAGTAGGAACACCTGCACCATGGTGCCGGTGGTAAAGACTTGCACGACGGTGCCAGTTGTCGATTCCACTTCGGCCGTGGCTTCGCGGACATCGACACCGGTGATCTTTTTGATCTCCTGCCGCAAAGACTCCGAGGACGAGGCAAACAGTTGTCGATGATAGTCCTGAATCTGCTGGGACCCTGCCGCAGTCTTAGCGAGGGCCTTTTCGGCCGGCGACAGTACGCCGTGCAGCGTGATGACCATCGTCTCCTCGCTCAGGACAACGGTCACCGATTTTGGTGGTTGGCCGGTGCGCCGCCGCTCGAAGTCACTTGCCGCGCAGGCGACTTGCTGAGCCATCGTCCCTTTTGCGTTCTCCATGACAGTCATCCCGTGCGGTGACGACCGCATCGCACCGCAAAAAAAAGCCGGCGGGGGGGGGGGGGG
>JANNLP010000548.1:0-1528 GCA_031396905.1 Gemmataceae bacterium | reverse complement strand
GGCACATCCAGCCATTGGCCGCTGAACTGTTGCACTTGAACTGGCAAATCAAACAGGTCCGAAACGATGGCGGCAAGCGAACGGGCATTGCGCGGCCGCTGCGCGAACAAGCCGGAATAATACAGAATCGCCAGGTCGTCGATGTTGACCAGGCGTTGTTTATCAATGACTTCGTCTTGAAAGTCGCCCGGATGAGTAGCGAGCCGCACCGCCACCTGCACCCGGTTTCGCAGAGCCGGTGGGCCAAGACCGACAAGATTATAGAGCGACAGCGTAAATGGATCCGGTTCGGTACGTTGGGCTTGCAGCGCGATGCTGACTTGCATCGTGTTGCCACCGCCAGGCAGGCCGCCTTCGGCCAACATTCGGGCACGCATATAGCGCACGAACGGCACGGTGCAGCGGTACTTTTCCCACGATCGATAAAACAGTGCGATGAGCCGATGATTAAACAGGTCGAGCCAATCGCGCAGCGCGTATTTTTCGTCGCCGCGCCCGCGCTCCAACAGGCGCATGATCGACATCGTGTAATGTGTCGGTAAAGCGCCGTCCGGACCAAAAAGCCCGCCAAACGCGACCGTCATTGAAGGCGGCTGCATCGGCCGGCCGGTTACGGCGACGGCCTTGTCCAGCGAATAGATCGAACTCGGGGGGAAGTTCAGCGATGGCAGCGACCGCAAGCGTACGGCCTCCCGGTCCGGTGGGCCTTGCCCACCGATCGCCAATCGCGATGGCTCGGTGCGCTCGAGAATCTGCACCGCCTGGAAGAAATCAAACTCGTACGGCCGTTCGTACAACTCTTCGATGAGAGACTTGCCGCGTATCACACCAGCACCTGCTCTCCCGCACGCGGCGGCCAGGTCCAGACGTCGGTGTCTTTGCGGGTAGTCCGGGCCGTAAGTTGCGTAAACGAATTGATGGAAACGTAAAGTGCCAGGAAGCGTTCCAGAACGCTGGCGAAGAGAAACCCGCCGACGCCCGCATACTTTTCGTCGTCCAGTTCAATATCCACTGCGACGCCACGGGCATAACCGCCGGCCGTCTGCGAACCCGTAAATTGCACCGTCCGTCTGCTGCGAACGGTCAACAAGCCATCCACGACTTGCGCGGCCACTGCCGACAGTTGCGGATCGTGCCGTGGATCGGCGAAATCGTAGAGCCGGAGATATTCCTGAATCGCCAACTTGCCCTGCTCGGCATCCGCCAACGACAGTTGATTGAGATTGAGGTGCGACAACAGCCGCCAATGAGCTTGGCGACGCAACGGCGGCCGCAGCGTCGGCGTCGGTGGCCGCAAGCAGCGAATCGTTACCGGCGCGGCATTTTGCAATTGAAATTGCAGTTCTTCGCCCGCTTCACGCAGCAGGCGTGGCATGTCACGGTTCAAGCAGGTCGTTTGCACGGTCACAGTCAAGTCGGCGGGCCGTAATGGGTCCATAGCCAAATCGACGAGTCGCAAAGCCACATCGGTGCCAACCGAGGAATCAAGGTCCGGACGACCATCGACACGTTGTTTCACCCGGGCCGT
>JANNLP010000398.1:0-41330 GCA_031396905.1 Gemmataceae bacterium | reverse complement strand
GCGGGGCGGCGGCGGGGCGCTGCTGCTGACCGCCAAAGAAAGGATTAAATTGATTTTGATTGCCCGTCGTGGCAGGTGCGCTGGACGGTGCAACGACACCCTGAGAGATGGCCGCTGTGAGCGTGGTGGCCAACTCTTCCGGCAACGCATTACGCAGTTGCACGATACGCAACTCGCTAACGGCGCTTGAGACCATGCTATCGATCCGCTCGATCATGCCGCGGATTTCCGCGAGGTCGGCCGGGCTGGCCTGGACGATCACGGTGTTGCTGGCGTCGTCATGCGTGAGGCGGATCTGATTGCTGGTATCCGGCTCGTTGGAATAGCGTGTCGCGTAAAAAGAGCGAATCTGGTTGGCGACGCGGGCCGCCGGCGCTTTGCGAAGCGGGAAGTAAGACGCGCCGGCAATCGCCGAGTTCGGCTGATCCAGTTTGCTGATCTCGTTAATCACGTACTCAAACCGCGTCTTGGGTGCTCCAACAATAATGGCGTTGAAGCGCGGTACCGGTAAGAGCAGGATGGAGCCGACTGGATCCGTCGTGGAAACACTGCTACCAAAGAACATGTTGTTGGATCGCTGCGGTGCAGTTGTTCGCTGCTCCGCCAGAGGCACGCTGGTATTGCCAGTGGGTCCGACGACGACTCGCGAAAAAACCTGGTTAAGCATCGAAGCGACATGCGTGGCGTCGCCCTGCTTGAGCGGCACCAGCGTAATCTGTACCTCGGCCTTTTCCGCGTGATCCTGGAGATACTTGATGAGCTTTTCCAGCTCGTCCATATCCGCCTGGGTTTGCGTCCTCAGGATGACGACCCCGAGTTGCTCAAGGGCCTGTACATCCACGGTTTCGAGCGGTGCCCGGATATCGGCACTAGATCCGGGCTGGGCCGGACGGCTCGGCGGTTGTTGCTGCTCTTCGCCGGCGTAGCTGGCCGGATCATAAAGCATCGAGACTTTTACAGCATCCTTGCCAGCGGGTTCGCGGTCATCCTTGACCCCCGCTTCAAAAAAATCCGGCCCTCCAGGTTCTCTGTCAGGTGCCCGCTCGACACGGCCACCGCCGCCCCGCCGACCACCACCGCCGCCGCGGTTGCCGCCCCCGCGATTGCCACCGCCCCCACCGCCGAAGCCACCAAAGTTGTTAAAGTTGTTATTGCGGTTGTTGTTGGTGCTGGCACCGGGGTTTTGCAACGCGTCAATGGCTTGTTGCAGTTGCGTTGTGTCGATTCCCTTGAGTGACACGATCTTGATAGTTCGCGGCGAACCCTTGGCGATATTGTCGAGGTCCTCGACCAGCGTTTTCACTTCCTTGTACATGCTGTCTGAGCATTTCACGATGATGGTGTTGGTCGGCTCATTGACACCAATGGTCAGGGCCGCGGGCCGAGGATTGCCGTTAGCGTCCGTCAGCTTTTGCGCTGGCATGCCGCCACCGAATGGATTAAATCCGCCGCCACGCTGCGTGGAGTTGCTGCTGGTGAAGTCGCGATAGACATCGCGCACGGCGTCGGCGATTTCCTCAGCTCGTGCTGCTTTGAATGGCCCGATGACATACGACTTCATCGCGGCGCGATCGTTGTCGCCGGCATCGACCCCGTCTTTCAAGTACTTCTTGATGCTCAATAGATCTACCGGACTGGCTTTGACAAGAAGCGAGTTCGATGCCGGATCGGCAATCACCCGCACTTTTGCCGTGGCTGTTGCCGTTGAAGCCGTTCCCTGGGATTGGCCACCGAAGCGGCCGCCGCCACCGAAGGGGTTGCCGAACGGGAACATCTGCTGTTGTTGGCCGCCCTGTGCCTGGCGGGGCCCGTTGTACATTTCGTCAATGATGCGGGCGGCATCCGTAGCGTTGGCGTTCTTGAGTTTGATAATTTCAAACTCGCCTTCGCCGGCCGGGGCGCTGATGATCATCCGCGCGAGTTCCGACGCCATCTGCACGGCGGCCGGGTCTTTGCTCGTAATCACGATGCGATTGCCAATGATGGAAATCGTCACCGGTTCGCCGGTACCGGGCTGGGTTTTAGGATCAACCAATTGCCCAGGCTGATCCTGGCCGCCGCCATTGCCGCTCTGCGGCAGCGGTTTGGGCGCGGGCGGGGTCGGCGGCTCCGCATTCGGGTTCACGATGCGCACAGGGTTGCGACGTGTCTGATTCATCAGTCGCTCGATTTCGGCGGCCAAAGCGGCTGCGTTGCCGCGATCGAGCGAGATGATGCGCATGTTCGGGCTGGTACCGGAATCTCCTTCCGACAACTTCACAAATGCTCTGACATCATTCACCTGGGCCGGCGTGCCTTTGATGATGATGGCACCGCGACCCGAATCGGCCTCAATGTAAGGACCGCTACCGGTTTTCACATCCTGGAACATGCCTTTCAACGTGGTGGCCGTCTTTTCCACATCAAGCGCCGTGATCGGGATGATTGCCGTTTCGCTGGATTGAATGTCACCACCTGCCACCAGCCGCGCAATGTCGATTTGATCGTCGGCCCCAGCCAAGACCATGATCGCGTTGCCACCGACACTCTCGATACGAATGGCAGTGTTAGTCTTGTAGATTTCCTTCAACGTCTTGGTGAGCGATTCGGCTGCCCCGACCGCGGTGGAATAATTCTTGAGAATCGGCGCTGAAGATACGAATGGACGCTCCCCCGTGTATCGTGGCACATCCACATTGCGCATAATCGACTTCGCCTGAGCGATCTTGTCGGCGGAGCCGGAGACCAGGACTACGCCGAGCCGGTCGTCGACGGAAATGTAGTGCGGGCGGAACTTGGGCAGGGCCACGTTCGGTGCAGGCCTCGGTTGATTCGGGTTGTTCGGCTGGCCCGGTTGCGGTTGCCCGGCTTGCATCATGCGCAGGATGGCCGCCGGGTCGCCGAGCAGTTCCTTGAGGATGCGCTCGGCTTCGCGGGCTTTGATGTACTCGCACTTGTGGGAGTAACTTTCCGATTGGCCGTTCTCGTTCTCCTCCATCTGCTTGATCGTCTCGATCACCCGCTGCAACGTCACGGCCGAGTCTTGCAGCAACAGTTGATTCGACTTGATGAGCGGCGTCACTTCCTTGAACGGACCCATCATCTTTGACACTTCCGGCGCGAGATCGTCGGCGTTGGTCGTCTTAAGTTGCACGATGACCTGCACGATTTCCGTCGAGCCGTAGTTCTTCAATTGATCAACGGTGATGCGCGGCACGTATGCCGGGTCGATTTGTTGGTCCGCAGGCACCACGGAGATCACCGCCTGCCGCCGAATAATGACGTACTTCTTCTCCGTCAGTGCATCATTCAGGAAGTCGATGACCTGGGGAACGCGGTAAGTCTGCTTTGGGTTGCCGTAAAAGGTGAAGCTGCCAGTCGGGATCGCGTTGGCGATGATCGGCATACCAGTTTCATTGCACAGCCATTCGAGAACGTTTTTCCATGGCTTGTCGCGCATCTCGAAGTTGACCATCTTATCGGCCAACTTGGCGGGGTCCACAGTCGTGGACGGCGTAATCACCGTGGGGGCCGGTGTGTCTTTGTTGGTGGCCGCCGGCTGCGGGCTGGTGATCGGCATCGGGTTCATGGGCAGCGGCGCCGGCACGGGTGGCTGCGCGGCCAGCGGTAGCCCGGCTGCCAGTAAGGCCCCCGAGCCGAGCCAGCGACGCAATCGACTTCGTTTAATGGCAGACATGTTGGCTTCTCCGAACGGTGGCCGCGCGCCAGTTCCCCCCAGGCGCAGCCGCCGAACGCGATACTTCCCCGTCAATCCTTATTTTCGTCAAATACCCCCACTCGGATCATTAGAAGTGGCGGTGGGGCGTTTTTTCAATCAAGTGCGGCCGGCCCGGAGCCGACGCGGTTCGCCTACTTTACTTTGTCATCCTTGTCGCTCACGGCTTCCGTCTTTACCGGAATTAACCCCAACTTCGCAGCTTCCTCGGTCGTAATCTTCTGCAACTCGGAAAGCCGCTGGCCTACGTGCAGCACGAAGTAACCTTCGTCGTCCTGCATATAAATGTCGCGATCCGAAAAACGCAGCACCAGCCACCGGCGCTGCAACTCGCCGTATTCATCCATGATGTCCAGCGTCTTGCCGGATCGCAGCGACCGCTTGCGGCCACTGACGAGGTACGTCACCTCGACGCGATAACCATCGCCGTCGGCCCGCGGGCGGATGGAGTACTCCTGATTATTGTACTCATCCCGCAGGGTGGCGACGCCATTAGAGTAGCCATCGAACCGGATAAACTCGGCAAACTGCGGGCTGGGCTTGCGCGGCGTCTCGACAACAGCAGTCGGCGGACCAAAGAACAAATTCCGCCCGGCGATCGCCGCATACGTGCGCGGCGGCGTCGCTAAACGCGATGGCAGTTCCGGAGGATTCTCAGGCATCAACACCTTACGAGGGTCGGCTTTCTCCAGCACAAGCGCCTCGATGGTCATGCTGATATCGAGGTCCGTGGTGCGTGCCGTCGCCGCGTTGGTGGGCCGGGTCATTTTCAAATTGCGAATCTTGTGCAGCAGGGGGATCTTGTAGAACTTCTCCATGAATTCGACGAGATTCAACAGCTCACCCTTCAACACCACGATGTACTCGAGCCGCGTGTACACCGGCGGCTGACCCTTAACGACGACTGGGCCGCTCTTGGTATCCGGCGGCTTCGGTTGAATGGTGATGGTGGCCGCGTCGAAACCGGCTTCGCGGATCATACTGCTGAGCTGTTCTTCGTACTTTAGCCGCGCCAGGTCCACATCGCGGGGCAGGCTGATGATGCGATACAAGTCCATCGCCTTCTTGCGATCAATGGCTTTGGCCATCGTGACTTTCTTGTCCTCGATATCCGAGCGCATCGTCATCATGCGTTGCTCTTTGCTACGCATCGGATCCCACCAGAGCTGATGGGCCAGCACACCGGTGCCGAGCAACAACATCGGCGGCAACAGCAGGAAGGCCAGCGTTCGTTCACGCTTGGTCATGGCTGGCCTCCGCCGAAGTTGAAGAAGTCCAGCCCGCCGCCACGCCGCTTTTTCTCCGGCGCCTCCGCCGTGAACGCGCGGATGAATTGCTCAGGTGCCCGCTGGGTCAGATCGAACTTGGTGCTGAACTGATGCGAAAACGTTCGGCGGTCAGCGGTGAAACCCACTGGCTTTTTGGCGGGCGCTTCGACAATGTAATGCGGATTGCTCTGCAACTCGGCCATGAATTGCTTGAAGGCGGTTTCATCCGCGCCGACCAGGCCGTCAATCGATACGCGGCCCACGTATTGTTTCTTCGCTGCCGCTCCCTTGGGTGAGGGGTCCAACGACAGTTGCGTGATGCGCAGTTTGTTCAAGTCCGGTGCCTTCGACGCGAGATCGTACAGTTCATCCAGCCAGACCACGTCGCCGTCGAGCCATTTCTTGACTTCGTCGGCCCGCTTGGCGTCGGGTTCAATCTTGGTGATGTCCGTCGACAGGGAATCCAGTTCGCGACGCAACGAAGCAATGGTGTCATCGCGTGACGACAGTTGCATCCAGCCCATGAAGCCGACTGCCAGTAGGATCGTTGCGGCCAGTGCCACGCCGAGCAGGATGGGCCGTCGATTGGGGTCCTTAGGGGCCTTTGGCTCACGCGGCTTGACGAAGTTGATCGGCAGAGCGCCTGCCATCAGCAAGCGGCCCATGCCGATGGCCGATGCCAGCTGCCCGGGTGCGGCTTCGCTGGATTTGCCCGTGCCCGCCAGTGGATCAAGCGTGTGCACTGGAATGGCCAGCGTCGTCCGCATGCGCTCGGCAATGCCGCGCAGAGTGCCGCCCTCGGCAATGTAAAGCGCCTTGACGGGTGCCTGGCCATTCTGCCCGGAGTGCACAGCAAGATTGCGGCGTACTTCGCTGATAAGCGTCTGGTCGCTGGCAAGCGTGGGCGCGGCGACAGGTCGCGCGAACAAAACCTGCGATCCGCGTGTTACCAGAAACTCGCCACCGGTGTTTCCAATTGCCAGCACTGCAACCGCGGTCGCCGGATCGGGTGATGGGACCGATGCCTGTACCGCGGCCATTAGTGCGAACGGGCGCGGAATGATGGCATGAAGTTTGAGGCCCGCGGTTGTCGCAAGCAAGTTAAGAGCGCGGACGACTTCTTTCTTTGTGGCGACTGCTAAAGCACGCCGTTCGGATCCCGAGGTGTCGCGCGGTTGATAATCGATGACGACATCTTCCGCGGCTTCGGTGAGTTCCTTGACCGCTTGAAAGCGGACAATGGCCGGCTCTTCGTTGGCCGGCACGGCCGGATATTTCACTTCCTTGAGAATGACCCGATCGCGGCCCACACCGATGACGAGCGGGGCCGGCGCGATTTTCCATGCCGCCAGGTCATCGCGAAGTTTACGGCCGAGCGATTCGGCGCTTGCCGGCGTAACCGGCATCTCCGCCGTCCAGTAACGGATTTGCTCGACGGTCAAACCCGCGCGCCCAACCGTAGCCGCGATCAGCGACAGGTGCGGTCCATCAGAATCAAGAATCAAAAACCGGGCCATTTGTTATTCCGTCGTTTTGACCCCGGAGGGGTCGCAGCTATTAGCCGGTGGTTGAGCGCAGCGATACCACCGGTGTCAGATTCTTGTCGTGTCACGACCCCGGAGGGGTCGCAGTCATAAGCGCACAAGTCGCGCTCCCCTCAATCGGCATTTCCGATTCATCGCATCCTTTACCCGTGCGACGGTCACTTCAGGTCGAAGTTGCTGCGACCCCTCCGGGGTCGAACTTCTTGTGGGGCCATTGGCCGGTGGTGTCGCTTCGCTCAACCACCGGCTAATATCTGCGATCCTTCCAGGATCGAAAATCCCGTCACCTCGGCACCTCAAACCCACGGCCCAACTCCGTCAGATCGCGGAACAGCAGGATGCGCGGGGCACCGCCATTGGTATCGATCACCGCTTCGATGCGGACGACGGGGCCGCCCTGATCGAAGTAACCCAGCGATTGCACGCGGTATGTCTGGGTCTTTGAGGTGATGTAGCGCTCCAGCGTGCGCAGTTTCGCGGTCGTGAAATTCGCATCGGTGACGAGCCACGATGGGCTTTGGAAGGTTGTGTCCGTGCCTTCCTGTCCGGGGATTGGCCGCGTGTCGAGGATTGTCTGGACATCGGTTTCATCAAGTCCCGGCAATGTGATCAGCACACCTTTTGGAGCGGTGTTGATGTTGATACGCGCGGGTATTTCCGCGTCATTGCGGGTCGAGACTTTGTCGTACAGCAGGGGCAGCAATTCTTTCTGCTTGGCAGTGTCGCGCAACGGGCTTTGGTAAGTGCGGCTAGTCGTGCCGCCACCACCCCCACCGCCTCCTCCACTTCCACCGCTGCCACCACGTCCGCCGCTACCACCACCGCTGCTTTGCGCAGAACCTGTTGTCGTCGTTACGGTTGACAAGACGACGCTGCCTCCACCAGAAATTGTCGTAACGCTTGTCGAGGTCCCGCCTGCCTGCGGAATCGACACGGTGCCATCAATCAAGCTGGCCAGCGACGAAATCGAGGTTGGGCGTTTGGAGAAATCGAGCATGCTTTTGCTCAGTGCGCCACTGGACCCAGCCGATCCGCCGCCGCTGCCGCTTGCGGCCGTCACACCATACAGACGACATGCGACGATCCATGTTGCCACTTCCTCACCGACGGCGGTGTTGAGCTTATCGTAAAGGGCATTGACATCGGAGTCATTGAGGTAGATGCGTGGCTGGTTGTCGCTGCCGCGATTGAGTTCGCGCGAGTAGACGGTGAGATAACTGGCCCAACCGGGGTCGAAGCCATTGCTGCTATCTTCGTAGCCGTCCAGGATGCCGTAGCGATTGGTATCGGAACCGAAGAGCAAAGGCGGCGTCACGCCACGGACCAGCAGCAACTCCTCCAGCGTATCAAGCGGGCCGTTCTTGCAGCGATACCCGGAGCCGGCGTAGTATTCGTTTTCCGCACCATTGGCCCGCGGCTCGTCGTCGGCGTCGATCCAGTCGATGATCCCGTCGGCGATTTCCTCGGTCATGTTTGGCAACAGAATCAACACATCATGGGCGATCTTGCCGGTGGAATCGAGGGCTACCAAAGCGTTGATGTTGATCTTGGCCGACTCATCGCTGACGCCGAAGCGGGATGTGGTGCCGCCGTTGATCGCGTCGTCAATGGCCGGTGGTGCCACCAGGCTAAAGCGGCCAATCAGCCGCTCGTTGGCGCCCGACTGCACTTCCTTGCCTTTGAAGGCATCGCCATTGTCGTACCAATTGTTGTTCAAAGAGCCGGTAAGCGTGTTGGTGTCCGCCAAAGCGGCGGCAATGTAGTGAACCCCGGACACGGCAAACGTGCGAGCCTGGGCTGATCGCACAGCACTATCAGCTGCGCGGTACTCGGCTGTCATCAATTCGCTGTACTGGTAGGCGGCGAGGGACAGCAGGACCACGACCACAAGCACGGCCAGCAACACGGTGCCGCCGCGGTGAACACGATTGGCAATCATGGAGTGGCCTCCGTTGTCGGGGCGGGGGGTTGTCCATTGGCAGATTGAATCGCCACCACGTGCGAGTACGTTTTCACTTTGCCCGTGGTCCCCGGCGCGCGAATGCCGATGGTGATCTTGACCGCGCGAGGCGGTCCGATCGGCGTGGCCCCATCGAGGCTCGCGGCTGTGCCATCCCACGATTCCAGCCAGCCCGTGCCATCGAAGTAGCGGAACTCGACAAAATCAACTTCGGACGAAATGACAAACGAGCCTTCGTCCGGCACATCGGGCGGCAACTGCGTACTTTCGTCGTCGGCAGTCACCCGCGAAATTTCCTGGCGGGCCAATCCTTGCTCGGCACGCCAGTAAGTCACACGTCGAACGTCGGGCGGCCCGCCATTTGGTGCCGCATCCGCGTCCACAGTGCCGCGGCTTGCTCCAGGTGCGCGGCTGATGAACATCGTGAGCCGATTCAAGTCGCCGCCGACGCCGCCATTGAATGGCACAACGGCGTTGAGATTCGTCGTAGTCGTTGTGGGATCCGTCGTGGCCGTCGTTGATTCCGTGGCGGCCGCACCGCCTGTGCCCGTGGCTTCGGCGCTTGCACGAATTGGCGTCAGCGATGGAGCAATGTCGCCGGCGATGCGATTCAACAAGGCCCGAGCCAGCGAAGATTCGTCCACCCGTTCGCGGCCGGCTTCAGCGAGGCTTAACTGCACATCCATGCTCACGTACAGGCCAGCAAGCAATAGCGTGGCAATCCCGAGTGCGAGTAGCACCTCAAGCAGCGTGTAGGCCGAGCGTAGCGACTGGCGCTTCAAGGTGTGGTTGTTCCCGTCGCGGTTGCGTCGTCCGTACCAATGGCCGTGGCGTCCGTGCTGCCGCGTTTGGTCGGGTCCAGCACGTATTGTGAATAAGCCACTTCGACTTTGCCGCGTGGCGTGTCTTTGTGCACAGTGACCACGACTTTGAACAGGCCGGGGATGGAATCGGCGTCGGCGGTTAGGCTCCAGAACCAATCCGTTTCGCCATCGATGTTGGCGTCGCCGTGGCCGGTGAGCGGTTCCGACCCAGCGACCAGTTCGGCGAGTTTACTTTGGGCCAGCATGGAGGCGTAGCTGCGCTCATCCATCTCCACGGCCATGTTCGCGCCTTGTTCGACAAGTTGCGAAATGGCCACCAGCGACACAAGGAAAATGGCAAGGGCCACGATGACCTCGAGCAGCGAAAGGCCGCGGCGGCGGATGCGACGAATCATCATTGGCCACCGCCTTCCCAAGAGGAGGTGACGGCACCGGTGAGGCCGCGCAGGCGCAGGACCATGGTGCGGGTGCCGCGTCCGCGGAAGCCGACTTCCACATCTTCGCGGGCGGTACCATCCGGGTAGAAGACGATCAGGGTTTGATACTCGCCATCGCTGTTTTCAACGTTGCTGCCGTTCGCATCAGCGAAAGTGACGTCACCGGGCAGAGTATCTTCGACCAAAAGCGGCGGATCGCCCGTGTCATCCGTAGGTGCGTCTTCCGCGTCAGGTGACACTTTGAAGCGACCCGACTGCGGTACCACGGCGAAGCGATACGGGATACCATCTTCAACAGCGCGAGCGCGGGCATTCGCCCAGTGGGCGCGAACCATATCGGCTGCCGTTGTGAGTTTGACGCCGCTGTACATTGCTTCAAACGACGGTATAGCAAGGGCCGCGATGACAATGATCAGCGCCATAACAAGCGTCAACTCAAGGATGGTGAAGCCACGGCGCTGCATCAACGACCTCGGTGCTATTCCCAGTTCCCGCAGATGATACCATCCTTGGACGTGGTCCAGACATCCGGCTTGATTTTGTTATGTTGGGCACCGGTGGAGTCGTATTGAAACTCTTTGCCCCACGGGTCGATTAAGGTCGCCGGGTCCACGTATGGTTCGTGACCATCAGGAGGGGAAACCAGTTGCTGGAGGGTTTCCGGGAAAGACTTGTAGTTGGTGTAATAAATCTGCGCCGCATTCCCGAGCGCATAGGCTTTGGCCTTAGCTGCCTTTTTGTTGCCATCTTCAAAAGCGCGGAAAGCGTAAACGCCGCCCAAGCTCATGATTACGATAATAATCGCCATTACGATGAGCACTTCGAGCAGTGTAAAGCCACCGCGTCGGCGTCGTTCAACCTGGTTGGCCTGAATCATTGTCACTGCCTCCTCGTATGTCTCTTACTTGCTGATTGAAGTCCGTACCGTAACGGTGGCGCGACCTTCTCATAATATCTAACACTACCCCGGTACAGACGGTGCCGTTCCACCAGTCTGACACACCCATCTTATGAGGGCTGAGGATGAAATAGCAGTGAAATTAAGGAGTTACGGCAATTCTTCGTCTCGCTCGTTGAGACCGCAGCAACCCTCATCTGGCAACTGAGCTTAACTTGAAGACCGGCAACAACAGGCCGAGAACAACGACCAGTGTCGCTCCTGCCATGATCAACAACATGACCGGTTCCAGTAGGCGGACAAACAGGTCCAATTGCCGAGTGGTCCGCTTTTCCAGTCCATTGCCGATCTCGATGAGCACGGTCTCCAGCGTATTGGCTTCCTCGGCCACTGCTATCATTTCGACCAAGTCGCGGGGAAAATGCGGGTTGGCAGCCATGGGTGTGGCTAGTTTTTCACCAGCGGTCACGTTGTCAGCCGATTTATCGATGGCGTCGGCTAATACCCTGTTGCCGGTCGAGTCCTTGGCAATGCGCAATGACTGCAGAATCGGAATGCCGTTGTGTAAGAGTGTACCGAGGATGCGGGTAAATCGGGCCAGTGCCAGGTTGCGGTAGATTGTACCGACGGTGGGAATGCGGAGCCGCCAACCATCAATGCGGTAACGGCCCGTTTCCGAACGCGCCCACCGGCGAAACAAATAGACGGCAACTGCAATCCCGCCCAGGATCAGAAGGCCGTAGCTTACCAAGGCGTGGCTGAACCCGATCAAAGCAGTAGTCAGTGCGGGAAGTTCTCCCTTTTCTTCCAGTTTCTTAAACATTGGCTCGAACTTCGGCACGAACGCGATTACCAAAATCAGCAAGACAATAGTGCCGACGACGGCCAGGAATATCGGATAAGCCAGCGACCCTATCACTTTGGACTTCAAGTCTTCCTGCTGTTCCGTAAATGCGGCGACACGTTTTAGCACATCCTCCAGGAAGCCGCCCTCTTGACCGGCCCGCACCATGCTTACAGTCAGTTCGTTGAAGGCACGCGGGTGCTTGTTCATGGCGTCGGCGAGGCTGGTGCCTTCGGCCACGTCGGCGCGGATGTCGCGGAGAGTTTCCTTAAGGGCAGGGATAGACGTTTGCCGCTCCATGAGTTCCAGCGACCGCAACAGCGGTACACCGGAGTGGAGCAAGTCGGCCATCTGCGAGTAAAGCGTGGTCAGGTGCTTGGAGCGTACTTTGCGGCCAAAATGCGAGGCGGCGGCGGAGGCGGATACCTGCACCTTGACGGGAAACAAGCCCCGAGCATCCAGCATGGCAACGACGTCGCGCTCGTTGTTGGCGGTCAGCGTGCCGCTGGTGCGGTCTCCGGCTGAACCCATCGCTTCGTACGCATAATCGGGCATATCGCTATTTGTCCTCACCGAATCGCGGGGCGGCAATCATTCGCACGGTCCGCCCGCCAAGCCAAGCTTGCAATGCCGCCGCATCGTGGCTGACCTTTTCATCCGGATAATCCGTTGGCGTGCGTCCCGAATAACCATTCACCACTCGCACATTGGCCTTCAAGCCTGCCCACATAGCGGCCAGTTGGCCCGTCCAATACGGCGTCGCGGGGTCAAGTTGCACATAGGCCGCGTCGGCCCCGTGCATCTCGTTCGCCAGACGATCCGTTGCCGCGAAGAACGGCCGGGCATCGAAAGCCGGTAGCCGCGGCTGGTACTGCTCGCCGAGTCCCACAAGTAACAATACCGCGCCGATGGCGGTCGCATACCGTGGTAGTGTTCGCAACCAGTCGCTGAAAGCGACGAGCATGCCGATCCAAGCGAACAACAGGACCACAGTGAAGATGCGCGTCACCGCCCGAATACCCTGCGCCCCCGGCACGTATTCGTGGACGAGGTGCCAAGCCGACGACTTACCGAATCGCAGGGAAACCAGCGTGAGAATCGCGCCGGTCGCCAAGGAAACCCAGGCCAAAGTTGGCAGTTGCCGTTTCACAATGGCATACATGAAGATCGTGGCCAACAGGGTAATGAACACCGCGCCGGGAAAAAGGTGATGCTCATGGCTCAGCGGCCCCTGTAATGGCGGCAAGATATCGGCCCAGAGGCTAGCCGGCGGCGGCGATAACCATGAAGAGGGCGTCGGCAGCATTTGCCGGACCTCGTGCCGATAGGAGCGATGAAAGCCGCGATTGGCCTCGACATAAGGAAGGAACATCGGGATCAGGATGGCGGCCGCCACAAAAGTAGCGATGCCAACCGCGACGTATCGATGGCAAATGAACTGTGCGAAAAGAAGTCGTTTCGAGGCGTCGATGATTAACGCCGCCATCGTGAATACCACAATGGCAATGACTAAGAACCATCCCAGATAGATTGATGCCAGTAGTTGCAGAACCACAAACAGCATCGTCAATGTCATCACTTTAACTTCGGGTTTGTCCAAAAAGCGCCAGCACCAATACACCGCCAGCGGGCTGTACATCGCCGCCAGCATTTGTTGATGGCAAAGCTGATTCACTCGGGGCAAACCGAAGGCGAAGCAACCGGCGCCCAATGCAGCGAGCATGTGCGTGACGCCGAAGCGGCGTAGAGTCCAGGCCATTGCGACGTACGTGAGTACGCAAACAGCGATCATCCAGAATTGGTAGGCGGGCAACTCACTGACAAATAGACGTGTCAGCCAGTAGACGGGTGCTGTGCCAATTAGGTTTTCGGAATACGCCAGCGTTTGTTTGGCCGGAAAGAAGCAGGGCGGCGACCAAAACGAACCAACGTATTGCGAGTCGCTGATCCATTTCCACGAATGTTCAAGAATGTAGTGATTGAGGAGTGTATCGCCGGGATCGGTCTGCAACAGGCCGGACGACAAAGTCGGCGCGAATGCAATCCAAGTGCCGGCGGCCAACACGGCGGCGTGCAACAGGATTGTGGAAGCACCGGCGACTGATGCGCGTCCTTGCATGTGGTCGGCTTTGTTGCCAATGATAAATCACACTGCCGCGGCCGCTGGCTCCGTTGCTGACGCCATCACGCCAGTCTTCTCCAGCAGTTCCGGCGGGGCTTCGCGCGTCCCGCGGCACTTCGGGTACTTGGAGCAGCCGAGGAAGTAATTGCCTCGTCCCTGACGAAGCTTCATCGGCGCGTCGCATTCGGGACACGGCACATCCACTTCAATCGCAGCGGCTTTCTTGGCGGCGGGAGCCGGCATGATGTCTTTCAGTTGTTCCTTCAACTCGGCGGTAATCGACTTGTAGCTGCGGCATTTCGGGTAGCCGGAACAGGCTAGGAACGGGCCGCGCGGGCCGTTCTTGATGATCATCGGGCTGTTGCACTTTTCGCACTTGATGCCGGTTTCGACGGGCCGAACGGGATTGCCCTCGGCATCGACATTGAGAATATTGCGGCACTTCGGATAACCGGAGCAGCCGAGGAACGGCCCGCGCTTGCCTTCACGCAACATCATCGGACTGCCGCACTTTTCGCACTTGTGATCGGTGGGCTTGGCTCCGACCTTCGGTACCCCGTCGGCTCCGATGCTCATTGTGGTCTTGCATTCGGGGTAGCCGGCACAACCGAGGAACGGCCCACGGCGGCTGAAGCGCTTGAGCATCGCTTTGCCACAGTTGGGGCACTTGTGTTCGGTCTCTTCCGCAACGGGGCGGGCATCATCGCCTTCACGTGGCTTAATGTACTTGCAGCCTTCGAGGTATCCGGAGCAGCCCGTGAACTTGGAGCCGGTCTTCTTGCTGAACTTGATGACCATCGGCTTGCCGCACAACGGGCATGGCTCGCCGGCATCCTGGCCGCGCTCGCCGCCAAGTTTTTCTTTGGCAATGGTCATCGCAGTCGAGAACGGACCCCAGAACTCATCGAGAGCTGCCGTGTAAGTCATCTCACGGCCGGCGATCTTATCGAGATCTTCTTCCATGTGGGCGGTGAACTTCAAGTCCATCACTTGCGGGAAGTGTTCGACCAACAAATCGACGACGGCCTTGGCGATTTCCGTGGCGTAAAAGCGCCGCTCCTTCACCTCCACGTAGCCACGCTTTTCCGATGTAATCTTGCCGATGATCGCGGCGTAGGTGCTGGGCCGGCCGATGCCTTCCTTTTCCAGCGCTTTGACCAGGCTCGCTTCGTTGAAGCGGGCCGGCGGCTGCGTGAAATGCTGGCTGGCGAGCAGGTCCAGTCGATCCAACGGCTGGCTTTCAATTAGCGATGGCAGCGTCGCGTCTTCCTGCTTACCGCCTGGTTGATACACCCGGCGGAAGCCATCGAACTTGAGAATCTTGCCCTGAGCGCGGAACAGGCCCGCATGTCCTTCTGCTTGCACTTTCACTTCAACGTTGGTGATTGCGAAGATCGCCGGTGTCATCTGGCTGGCGATGAAGCGGTTGTAGATAAGCGAATACAGTCGCAGTTGATCGCCCGCCAGGCCGAGGCTCGCGGCTCGCTGCGGCGTCATGGTAACATCGGTGGGTCGAATCGCTTCGTGGGCTTCCTGTGCCGATTTGCCGGATGCGTAGAAGTTGGCCTTCGCGGGCAGGTAGTTCGGCCCGAATGCCTGCTCAATGTGTGCTCGTGCGGCCGCCAATGCGTCATTTGAAATGCGCGTGGAGTCGGTACGCATATATGTAATGAGGGCGACTTGACCTTCGCTGCCAAGATGCACGCCTTCGTACAGTTTCTGGGCCACATCCATCGTGCGCTTTGCCGTGAAGCGCAGTCGCAAGTTGGCTTGCTGCTGGACCGTACTCGTCGTGAACGGCGGCGAAGCTTTCTCGGAGCGGTCCTTCTGTTCGAGCTTGCTGACTTCCCACGTGGCCTTGTCGAGCAACTCGGCAATTTGTCGGGACTTTTCTTCTGTGCCGGAGGCGAACTTCTCGCCGTCCCACTCGGCCAACTCGGCGCGGAACGTGCCCGGTGTCGGCTCGGCTTTCTCTTCCGTTGCCGGCGGGGCATCGCCTTCAATTGGCGGCTGCTCGCCCTTTTTCTTGGCCAATGTCAATCGGTACGGAGCTGCCGTGAACGGCACGCTGCCCGCTGGTGCCAACTCGGCGATGAGCTTCCAGTACTCTTCGGTCTTGAACGCCTCAATTTCGCGCTCACGATCGACAATCAGACGCAGAGCCACGCTTTGCACGCGGCCCGCGCTGAGGCCGCGAGTAATTTTGTCGCCGAGCAGGCCCGAGAGCGGATAGCCCACGACGCGGTCAAGGATGCGCCGGGCTTCCTGGGCCTTCACCCGATCCATGTCAATTTTGTCGGGATTGGCCATGGCGTGCTGTACAGCAGTCCGCGTAATCTCGTTGAAGGTCACGCGGAACGTTGTCGCATCATCGAGATTCAGTTCATCGAAAATGTGCCAGGCGATGGCTTCGCCTTCACGGTCGGGGTCCGTCGCCAGGTAGACTTTGCCAGCCTTGGCTGCTTCCTTCTTTAACTCGGCTATGATCTGTTGGGGAGTCTTGCGGCGGCCATAGTTCTTGTCGGGCTTGGGCACTTCGTAGCGCGGCACCCAGCCGTTGGCGATGTTCACGCCCGCAACTTCTTCACCGGGCTTGCGGCGGCCACGCGGTAAATCGCGGACATGGCCATAGCTGGCAAGTACGGTGAAGTTCGAACCCAGATACTTATTGATGGTGTTGGCCTTGGCCGGTGATTCGACGATGACGAGATCGGGGCCATCGCCGGCTTTCTTTCGACGCTTCGGCGGCGACTTCGTCAGGGCGTTGACCGGCTCTTTCGCCACATCCTTGACCGCCACCGCCTTTTTGGTGGCGGGCTTGCGGGTGGTCGGTTTCTTCGCGGTCGTTTTCGATGCGGGCACAGGTATAGCCTCGATTCGGCGATGCGGCAGCACAGTTGTTACAGGCGGCTTCGTCGATACAATCCCACTTGCGGAAAGTGGGTGACATTAAACACCCATACTATACGGGCTTGTCCAAAGTCAAGTCTGCGGAATGTGATTAGTCGCCCTAAGTCGAGGACTGGTAATGGCTTTCAACCCTTTTAACACTTTTCGACGTTACCAAAAAGCCATTTTTGCCACCATGGCGATCGTGTGCATGGTGCTGTTTGTCCTCTCCAGCGGTGTCGGCGGTACCGATTTGTTGCACCAATTCACTGACTGGTTTTCCCGTGGTCGTGGCGGACGTGACGAAGCCGTAGCGACCATCGACGGCAAGAACATCGGGCAGGATGTGGTCGGTGAAGTAATGCAGCGACGGAAGCTCGCCGACACCTACATGCTGATCGTGAGCGAGCAGGCTGGCCGCGAAGTGTTTGACAAAATTCGACGTGAGCGCGACAAATGCGAACCGGCCTTGCAGAAGGTGCTGGACGAATTTTCAATTTACCAGATGTTTCGGGGCCAGTACCCAGCCGATCAGTTGATCGTCTATATCAGCAACCTGCACCAGCAATTGCGACAGGTGCAGTTTACGCTCAATCTTGGCGCTGCTCCGAATAAAGAAGAGCAAATGCGACACGCGGGACTGCTGATGGCCCTGGTGGAGCGCGAACACCTCCGCCTGCAAAAGATCCGACTGCAGGGCAAGGACAGCTACTTTAGCGCCAATCTCGACAAAACTGAGGATACGCTGGACTTCATGCTGTGGAAAAAGCAGGCGGATAAGCTTGGCATCAGCATGCAGCCCGAGGACGTAAAAAACGCTGTCGCCAATGAGACGATGGGTCAGGTGTTTTCCGGCGAGACCAACAATTACATCAACAAGTTTCTCGCGGAAAAGATTCGCGGCTATTCGTTGGACATGCTCAACAACTCGCTGGTTGATGAGTTCCGTGTGCGTGCTGCCAAGCGAACGCTGTTGGGTGGATCGGCATCGCCCGACGCGGCCACGCCAGATGAGTTGTTCGATTGGTACAAAGACGTGCGCACGACAATCAAAGTCGGACTCATTGAGGTGCCGGTGGCCAAGTTTGTGGACAAAGTTACTGAAGTGCCGACAGACGCTCAGTTAAAGGAACTGTTTGATAAGCACAAGAATGACGAATACGATCCGCGCTTCGAGCGGCCGGGCTTTAAGGAGGCGCGCAAAGTCAAAGTCGATTGGCTGGCGATACCTGCCGATGCTCCGTTTTACGCCAAGGTCAGCGAACTTGCTCCGGTGTTCTCAGCGCTCGGTCAATTCGGTACGCCAGCGATCACCGGCGACGGTGGCCCGGCATTCGGCTTCAGCGCGTTACTGGCCGGTCGGCAAGCCATCGTGGATTTGGATCACGAGCGGCTGTACCGCGAATATGTCAATGCTCTGCCATCTTGGTTTGATCGCGATGCTTTTGGTTTGCGCTCAGGTGTGCACGACAGCAGCGTTTTGCGACCGGAGAACATTGCCATACTCGCAGGTGCGGCCGTCGCAAGCGGGGCGACCGATGCCGGGCCGTTTACGGCACCGCTTGCGTTGGAGAGCCGTGTGATTGTGCGGGAGTTCCGCGACCGAGCACGTGTTGGTGTATCGTTAATCTTGGGCGCTGCGCTGGACCCGGCACCGCTGGGATTCCACGCCATTACCAGCGAGTTGATTCCACCGCCGCCCACTGAGGCGGTGGTCAAAGGGATGTTGGGAGGGCGGCAACGCGAACGGCTCATCGAAGGACTCATGACCTCGGATCGCGAGTGGTTCGCTACCGAGCTTGCCAAGCGAACCAAGGAGCAGGATCGCAACAACGTCGAAGCATTTATCAATGAATTCATCCACAGCCGGCAACTGCGTCGTGGCGGCACGGCCGAGGCGGTGGACCGTTTTGCGTTGACCGACGACCCGGGCGTCGCGGAAATCCGAGCAGCATTTCTAAAGACAGGTAAAAAGGATCCGACTGGCGAAGCGTTTGCCGGAGAACTGGCCGACGGCGTTACCCGCGACAAGCCGGCACTTTTCCACGTGCTGCAACTCAAGGGCCAGCCAGTGACGTACATGCACTGGCGCACGGAAGACCGCGATCCGCGATCCGTGTCGTTTGAGCAGGCCAAGCCGAAAGTCGACGCCGCGTGGCGCTTTGAGAAAGCCCGCACGTTGGCCAGAGCCGAAGCGGATCGCCTTGCTATCGAGGCGAAGAACAAGACCGAGCGCGAACTGCGCGATCTTGCCGCCAAGGTGAGTACGCGCGGATTGATCGAGTTGCCGTCCATGGCCAAATTGAATCCAAGTCCATCGTTCGCGGTTGGCGGCTCGCCGCGCTACGAGGCGGCGACGATCCCGAACGACAAGGTGAAATATGCCGGCGACTTAGTCCCGAAAGTGATCGACCTGCGCAAAGAGATGGCCGGGGCTACGGTTGTCTCACCCGACTTTTCCAAGGCCAATTATTACGTCGCCGCGTTGATGAACAAGGAAGAGCCGACGGCCGATGCGTTCCGCATGGCGTACAAGGCCTCGATGGGCCCTGCCAACTTCCGGGACATGCTGTTCGATTTTTATCGCAACGATCGCACGGATCAATTCCGCAGGGATTTCACCAAACAATTACGCAGCGATGCCAACCTCAAGATTCTCAAAGTGGACAAGAAGTCGGATGACGAAGGCGGTTGAGAAATCCGAGACTCCCGCCGTCACAAGGACGATTCTGCCGGCGCGATCGTTAGCTCGGCTGAAGGCGTTGTTTGGCCGCAACGGTTATGTGCGTATCCAGAATCCCGACCGCGTCGAACCGGGCGGCCGGGTGTACAAGAAGGGCGATGAGGCGCGATTGGTCGCCGCCAATCGCAAGGAGTTGGCCGAGATTCGACGACTGCTCAAGGAAGCCGGCTTCAAGATCGGCCGGCCGTTCGCCAAGTCCAATCAGTTTCGCCAACCCATTTATGGCCGCGATCAGGTGGCACGATTCATTTCCCTGATGCGTAAACGAAAGAGCTAGAATGAAACCCTGACCGGATGTACCCGGTAGTAGCGAGTGTCACCAATCGGGGACGCGCTGATGATCGACGCCAAATGGGCATGGGAATCGTACAAGCCAGCGGGTGAAAGCCCGTGGGATTTGCGGCGGGTCGGCCATTTGTATCGCCGGGCTGCATTTGGCGCGACGTGGCCGGAGCTGCAAGCGGGCCTGTCGAAAGGTCCGCATGGCTGCGTTGATGAACTGCTCAAAGGCGGCGATGCTGCGCCCGCCTGGCCTGAATCCATTCGCAAGGGCAACGTCGGCGCACATGTGCCGGCGTGGTGGCTGAAGCGCTGTCTGGAAACCCGCGATCCGCTTCGGGAAAAGCTGACGATCTTCTGGCACAATCACTTCGCCACCTCCAACGCCAAGGTCAACAACGCCGGCTACATGGTCTCCATGATCGGCTTGTTCCATCAACATGCGCTGGGCAACTTCGCGACGCTGCTGCAGGAAGTCACGCTCGATCCGGCCATGTTGGTGTGGCTAGACACCAATGCCAGCAAGAAAAGCGCGCCCAACGAGAACTATGCCAGGGAGTTGATGGAGCTGTTCTCCCTCGGTATCGGCACCTACAGTGAACAAGATATCCGCGAGGCTGCGCGAGCCTTTACGGGCTACGAAATCAAGGACGGCAAATGCAAGCTCAATGCCGGCCAACACGATGGCGGCAGCAAATCGGTTCTGAGTAAATCGGGATCGTTCAAAGCCGAAGATGTCGTCAACATTTGTCTCGAACAGAAGTCGTGCCCGTATTTTATCGCCGGCAAGTTGTTCCGATTCCTCATCGGCGAGTCGATCACGCCGCAGCGCGACTTGCTGGAACCGGTCGCCGAGGAGTTTCGCAAGTCGGGTTACGACTTCGGCAAACTTGTCGAGCGGATGTTGCGCTCCAACTTGTTCTTCTCCGACCACGCCATCCGCACTAAAGTGAAATCGCCAGTTGATTTCGCGGTGGGTGTCGTCCGCGCCCTTGAAGGCAACGTTTCGTCGCTGGCCTTGGCCCAATCGCTGGAAGGGTTGGGTCAGCGTCTGGGCTATCCACCGTCCGTAAAAGGCTGGGACGGCGGCCCCGCGTGGCTCAACGGCCAAACTCTGCTATTCCGGCAGAACCTTGCTCTGGCCCTGACTTCAACCACAGACGAACGCTTCAAGAGCCGCACCGATCCGTCACAGCTTGCGCGCAAGTACAATGAAGACACGACTGACAAGCCCGTCGACTTCTTTCTCAAGTTGTTTCTGCAGGGCGACGTGGCCGCCGGCACCCGCGAACAGCTGATCGAATATCTGAAGAAAGCGCGATCGCAATCGACGCCGCTCTATTGGACTGACGAACAGGCGGCGGACCATCCGCTGCGGTCGGTGTGCCACCTGATACTGACGCTGCCCGAATTTCAGTTGGATTAACGCAGGAGCCTGCCATGTTCAGCCGACGTGACTTTCTGAAATCCACGGGCCTTGTTGCCTGGGGCGCGGCCGTGCCGAGTTTTCTTTCCACCACAGCGTTCGCGGCCGGCAACAGCAATTTGCCCGGTAGCAAAGACACAATTCTGGTCATGCTGCAACTTACGGGTGGCAATGACGGCTTGAATACCGTCATTCCCTTTGCCGATCCGTTGTACGCACAGTACCGGCCCACCATCAAGATTGCCAAAGACCAAGTCAAAAAGATTGACGACAATCTGGGTCTGCACCCGGCCCTTGATGGCTTTGCCAAGTTGCTCGAACAACAGTCGTTGTGCATCGTGCAGGGCGTGGGCTATCCAAATCCGAGCCAGTCGCATTTCCGTTCGATGGATATTTGGAACGCCGGCAGCACGGCGGAAACGCTGAGCGAAGGCTGGATCGGCAAAGCGCTCAAGCAAAAGTCGGCCCCGGCGTTTCACCTGGCCGGACCGAACGAGCAAGCGCCATTGGCACTCGAGGGCGCACCAATGCGAGCGCCGTCCATTACGTCGCTTGACGATTTTCAATTGAAGCTGGCGGCCGCTTCCGGCAGTGAAACGAAGCTGCAGAAGTCGATCATTGAAGGTGCCGCTGCAGCTACCGCCAAGTCACCGGAGATGCTGGAGTTTGTCAAGAAGACCGCAGTGTCCACATATGAATCGAGCAAACGCCTGCAGGAGATTGGCAAGAACTATCAACCCAAGGTGCCGTACCCGCAATCGCCGCTTGGCAATCGATTCAAATTGGCCGCCCAACTCATTGATGCCGACTTGGGAGCGCGGGTGTTCTATGTCTCCATCGACGGCTTCGATACGCACTCCGGCCAGGGCGGGCTGGCCGGCGATCATGCCAATTTGCTGCGCGAAGTCGGCGATGCCGTGGCGGCGTTCTATCAGGACATGTCTCAACGCGGTCACGGCGATCGCGTGATGGTGGCAACATTCTCCGAGTTTGGCCGGCGTGCCAAGGAAAATGGTTCTCGCGGCACCGATCACGGCTCCGGCGCTCCCATGTTCCTTGTCGGCAATCGGGTCAAAGCGGGACTAGTCGGCGATCATCCGAATCTGGAGACCCTGGAACAGGGCAACTTGAAACACGCAATCGACTTCCGCTGCGTTTATTCCGCGATCATCCAGAATTGGCTCGGCGTAAAGGCCGACGATGTCCTCGGCAGCCACTACGAGCCAGCCTCGATCATGAAGACATGAAGTCCGAATCACGGCAACACTTTACCCGGGCCGTGGCTATAGCCAATTGCGCAAATCAATAGCATGGCCGCCGCAAGCGCCAGCCACGGATAACCTTCGCGGTACTTCAGCCGGCGCGGGTCGCTGTTTCGTTCCCGTTCCAATTGATCGAGTTCGTCAGACGCTTGTTGCAGTCCCGTGGCGTCGTGCGCCGTCCACGAATGACCACCAGTCATTCGGGCGATTGACTGCAAGCCGTCGCGACCGGTGCCCTCGGTTGCCCCTGCGAACAACGTATCAATAGGTACTCCGGCTGCGGCGGCCAATTGCCCGGCCTGTCGCGGCAGCAGCGCTGGCGCGGGCACATTGTGTTCGCCGTCGCTGCACACCAGCATGGTTTTGCGGCCGCGTTCGGCTTGCAGCCGTGTCAATCCCCACGCGATGGCATCGCCCAGGTTCGTCTCGGATTCGGTGGGCACGCCGCGCGGCTCGGCGGCATTCAGTGTCTTGAGCAATGCCGCATGGTCCATCGTCAGCGGGCACGCGGTTTCCGGCTGTGCGGCAAACAGAATCAAACCCACGCGGTCTTGCGGCCGTCGTTTGACGAATGCGTCAAACCCGCGTTTGAGCGCTTCCAACCTCGGGATCTTTGTGCCTTCCCAATCAAAATCAGGCTCGGCCATTGAACCGCTGACATCGACGACGAGCAGAATTGCGATGCCCTCAGATGTAATTGACTCACCCGGTTCAACGATGCGTGGCCCAGCCAACGCCAGGTTGCCCACAAAAAGTGTCAGCGCAAACAGCGATAACGAAATGTGACTGGAGTATTTATCCGAGATGAGGCCAAGCTCATCAGCGCCCGGCCAAGACACCGCAGCGCGCGGTCGTCGGGCGTGAAGCCACAACACCGCTGGAATCAGCGGCAACAGCGCTAGCGCCCAGGGCTGCGCGAAATCAATCATGGTTTACCGAGTTGTGGCGACGTGTTCCGTAGCAACCGCCGGCCTTTTCAACCACGCATGGGCACCGAAAAAGACGGCCGAGAATACGAGGTCGCTGATGAGCGTCCACTGATGAAACGGAATGCCGGCGATGTAGCAGTTCACCAGTCCATCCCACGTGTTGGTGTAACGTTTGGTCGGGCCGGCGGAAGCGTACCAAACGAAGAAATTGGTCACAAGAAAGAACAAAGCACCAGTTGCAATTGTTGCCGACATGATCTTCACGGGCGACTTGGAGTCGCGCAATAGAAGCCCGACAGCCACGGTCGCGGCATAACAGCCATACACCGACCAATTGAATGGGGCGTATAGAAACGATCGCCACAGTACTACGTCCGTGAAATACATGACACTGAGGGGAACAAAAAACGCGATCCACCACGGCAGCCGCGCTCCGGAATAAAGTGACAACGCACCGATGGCGCCGCAATTCGGCGGACGAATTGGGTAAGGCACGAATCGTAGCAGCCCCGACAGTATCATCACACCGATGGCCAACGGAACATTCACCGATTTGCCGTCCGGCTTCAAATTCACATGATCTTGCATGGTGCTAACTTATCCCTGAAGTTGCGCGTGAACAATAGGCCCCGCTATTGCCCGGTCGCCCTTGCAGCCAAATACTGGCATGCGATCTTGTCCAGCGGCACCTTGGCTTGGTCGGCAGCGCGCCTGTAAGCGGCCGCAGCTGCCGCCTTTTGCCCCGACGCCACCAGCGCATCGGCCAACATGCGTTGGGCATGATGTGATTCGGTCGTGTTCGGATAATTGCGCACGTAGGCATCCCACAGCGAAATTGTGGTTTTCCACACTTCAGGTTTCGGATTGCGGCGAGATGTTTCAAAGGCCTGATCGTGTTTCACCGTCGCGGTGAGGAAGGCTAGCTTGGCAAGCGCTGGGCCTGCCGCCAGCCATTGCACGAACGCTTCAGCCTGCGGCAGGCCGGCGCGCAATTCGGTAAGTGTTTTTTCCGCTGCCGCGACTCGTTGAGCGTCGCCGCGCTGTCGTGCCTGTTCACCTTCCATGTAAGCGGCTTGCACCCCTTGCGCCCAAGCATCCACGGCCTGCGCCTTGGCGCCCATGTCGCGGTTGCGGATCACCCGCATCGGATCGCTGAGCGCATCGGCCGCCGCTGATGTTTCGCTGTATTGGCCGCGCAACATGAGTTGACGCAGGGTCGGTCCCTGGTCGTCGCCGGCCGTGGCACGCATGCCGCGCGACAAGCTTTGCACGATGTCATTTTGTAGCCGCGGATCGCTCGGCCCTTCTTTTTCCTGACTCGCCTGGTTGCGCATTCCCTCGAATATTTCGGCCCGACGTTTGATCCGTTCCGAAATACCAGGCTGCCGATCACAACCCGCAACCGATACAAACGCCTTGCGCAATTGCTGCCCGAACATGCCTGGAAACTGGTCCAACCCGCGCGGATAAACATCCCACGGCAACAAACCAATCGTGTATGAACTCACCCGTGTCGGTTGGCCCGGCAAAGGCTTGTCTACGCCGCCCTCTTCCGGTGGCAGAAACTCCGCCAACGTTCGCAATGGCGTGCCGCGCGTCTTGGGTTCCCAACCTGCAATGGGCAATTGCGTCGCCGATTCCATGAGTTTCTTCGCATCCACGCCGATCCGCGTACCGGAAGGCGCGGCGGCTTCCACGAGTTTCATGCGCGGGGCCAGCATGTTCAATGACCCTGCCGGAAACAAGCGTGCCGTCTTCAGTCGCTCCGGCGTCACGTCGTAACCAAGTTCGACTAGTGCATTGAGTGGCGAACCGTCCTGCAAGAGTTGACGCAACGTCCCGACGCTGCCTTTCGATCCCGGCAGGGAAATGCCGAGCCGCGCATCAAGAAGCAGAACTTCTTCATTTTGAACAATGCCGACACCCCACAATCGGGATGTGTTGCCTGCCACGTCGGCGTCACCCACCAGCCAGGCGTCCAAATGCAATGCGTGACAGATGGCCGCCAAAACGTATGTGCGCTCAAGCGGTGTCCCGGTGCCGCGCTGACTCACCAGCGCGGGCGGGTCCGGCGGACCATCGCGTTCCTCCGTGCGAACATGGCGATTGACCCAACCAACAGCGGCCAGCGCCTTGTCGGCAACGGAGGCCTTGCCCACTTCCAACGTGCGGGCCGCATCGGAAAAGAACAGCGCCTGATATACCACATGGGCATCGAGCGGCGAAAACTCGGGCCGATTGATCTGTTTCACGTCGGCATCGGTAAGCAGCAGTTTACTTTTCAACACATCGACGACTGCCGCATCGAGAGGTGCATCCTTGTCTTTAGTCGCCGACAACTGTTCGAGCGCAAACCGAAGTTGGACCGGTTCGGCAAAGGGTCGGCGCAATTCCTCGCGAACGGTGTCGATGCTCGTGAATGTCGAGTCATTTGTGGTTGTGCCGGATTTCACAACAGGTGCGGCTGGGCGACCACAACCGGCTAACGCGACGGCAATCCAACACATGACGATGTGCCGCCAATGGCGGTGAGTGACCGTCAATTGTCGTTGCATAACTAAGTATCTCAGCCAATCACGGTTCATCATTCCATCATATCGCAGAATTAATTGATCCGCAGCGCGGCCGCTTATTCCATTAGGGCAGCGCGCAACCGTAGGCAGCGGCGAATCACATCGGGAAACTCATTGAGCGGAATTGAGTTCGGCCCGTCGCTCAACGCCTTGTCCGGCTCCGGGTGCGTTTCCATGAATAGGGCATCGCAGCCTGCCGCCACCGCCGCCCGCGCCAAATACGGCACCATCTTGCGGTCGCCGCCGGTGCGGTCGCCGAGGCTGCCAGGGGTTTGAACACTGTGGGTGGCGTCGAACACCACCGGGGCGCCGAGTTCGCGCATCCACGGAATGGCCCGCATGTCGTTGACCAACATGCCGTAGCCGAACGTGGTGCCGCGCTCCGTTAGAAGCACTTTTTCATTGCCGGCTTCGCGACACTTCGCGATAACTTCCTTCATCGCCCACGGTGCCATGAATTGGCCTTTCTTCACGTTGACGGGTTTGCCCGTCGCCGCTGCCGCGAGAATCAAGTCGGTTTGCCGCGCCAAGAATGCAGGAATTTGCAGGACATCTACGACTTCCGCCACCGGGCCACACTGGGCGACTTCGTGAATGTCGGTCGTAACTGGCAGCCCAGTGCGCTCTTTGACGGTTGCCAGTGTTTTCAGTCCTGCGGCCATGCCGGGACCGCGGAACGATTTGCCCGACGTGCGATTGGCTTTGTCAAACGACGCTTTGAACACAAGGGAACACTTCAACTCGTCGGCAATTTGCCGGAGTCGCTCGGCAACTCGCAACGTAAAGTCATGTGACTCAATCACGCACGGGCCGGCAATGATAAGAAGCGGCTGGCCATCACCACATTGATACGGACCAACTGGGACCGGTTTCATGGTCGGCATCCTACCGTTGCAAATCGGTTTTGTGACGTGCTATTTCTTGACCGCTGCCATCGCTCGCTTCTTGGCGAGGCGAATCGTCTCTTTCTTGTGCCGCTTTTCCTTCTTCTTCATGCGTACGGCTGCCGGGTTGCCCATGATCGCGCTCCTGTGAAATTAGTGGGCGCTATTATACGAATTGCGGTTCCAACAGGCCGTTTGACACGCTCCGCTGGGCCAACATCATGAAAAGTTGGTCCTCGGCTTGCCGACCCTTAATTGCCCGGTTATACTTTAGTATTACAAAGTTATCCCTACGGAGTGCGGGATATGAAGCGGATTATCACGACCCTGCTGTTGATTTGCGGCGTCGCGGGCTGCACGGGCGGCAAAGATCCATGGGCGCAACGGGCGGGTCCTCGCGTCCTTGCATACTTTCCGCCACTCTACAGCCTTGCGGCGACTGTCGCCGGCGACGATGCCCAGGTCCTGTCGCTTATCACGAATGTCGGTCCGCATGATTTCGAGCCGTCGTCGCGCGATGTGCGCATGTTGCAGCGCGCTGATTTGTTCCTGACCATCGGCCTGGGCTTGGACAATGCCGTCTCGAAAAAGCTGGCCGGTTCGTCGAGTAACAAGTCTTTGAAAGTCGTGGCTCTCGGCGAGCGCTTGCCGAAGGACACGCTGGTGGAGGGGACATGTTCGTGCGGTCATAAACATGCGCCGAGCGAAAAGCACGACGACCACGATCACCATATCGAATACGATCCGCACGTGTGGCTATCGCTGCCGGAGGCGGCGACGATGGCCAAGGCCATTGCCGAAGAACTCGCCGGGCTGGATGCGGCTCACGCCACGGGATACCGGTCGCGGGCGGCGGCACTGTCGGAGCGGTTGACGCAGTTGCAAACCGATGGCCGCGCGATGTTGGCGCGCAAGACTGAAAAGGCCAAGCTGATTTCATTTCACGGCTCGCTGAGCTACTTTTCACGATGTTTCGATGTGACTGTCGTTGATAGCCTGGAAGCACCGGGACAGGATCCGAGCGCCAAGAAAATTGCGCAACTCGTCGAGTCGTGTCAAACGCACGGTGCACGTTTGATCGCCACCGAACCGCAGTACTCCGTAAAGGGCGGCGGTAAAGTGTTGCTGGAACAGCTAAAGCGTAAGGGCATTGAGGCGGAATTCGTCGAAATTGATCCGCTGGAAACCGCCGACGCGGAAGATTTGACTCCGGATTATTATGAACGCAAGGTGCGGAAAAACGTCGAGCAGCTGGCCAACTTGTTGAAGTGAACTCGATGGAAAAGGCTTCAATGACTTCGCTAGTTTCGCTCGAAAACATCGGCGTGGAGTTTGGCGGAACGCCAGTGTTACGGAGCGTGAGCGCAAATGTGCAACGCAGTCGCATTACCGCGCTGATTGGCCTGAATGGGTCCGGCAAGACAACGCTGTTGCGGACAATACTCGGCGAGGTCACGCACGCGGGTCGAGTGACATTTCCACAGTCCCGTGGCCGGCCCGTGATCGGTTACGTGCCACAGCGACTGGTAATTGACGCCCGGTTGCCGCTGACAGTCCGCGACTTGTTTGCTATGGCGCTGCAGCGACGGCCGGTGTTTCTCGGCACAAGCAAAGTGGTGCAGGCCAAGACGATTGGGTTGTTATCGCGAGTTTTTCGTAGCGATCCGGAGCGGATGCTTCATCGGCCTGTCGATAAGATTTCGGGCGGCGAACTGCAGAGGGTGTTGCTGGCGTTGGCACTGGAGCCGATGCCCGAATTATTGTTGCTTGACGAGCCGGCCGCCGGCATCGACTTTCACGATCAGGATCACTTCTATGACTTGATTTGCCAGATCAACCACGATCACGGGATCACGGTCGTGCTTGTGTCACACGATACCAACATGGTGACGCGACATGCCGATCACGTGCTATGCCTGAAGGATGGCCGCATCCATTGTGAAGGCCCGCCCGGCGACATCATGTCGGATGAGGCGTTGGCAGCGACCTTCGGCGAAAAGGCGGCGTATGCTCACCGCCATCAACATTAACTGAAACTATGCATCTTCGCTAAGGCGCGGTCTTTGATGCTGCCTTTCAACTTCTCGGACGGCACGTTTTGGAATTGCCCCAGCGCGACGCCGACCGCGCTGAGGGCGTGATCCAGTTCGTCAAATTGCTCCATGACGGTGCTGAGATCGTTGCATTCGCCGGCTTTTTCCAATTGCAGGGCGGCTTGCATCGCGGCCGTCGAGCCGAAGAAACTGACCATGCCTTTGATGGTGTGGGCAGCGTTGCGAACCTGCACTGCGTCCCCGGCACGAATTCCGGCGTCCAGGTCGGCCATCAACGCTTTACCATCCTGGTAGAAGACCTCAATCAGTTCGAGCAACATGTCGCGATTGCCGCCGACACGTTCCAAAGCAGCGGCTTCGTCGAACACCACGTGTTTTACGTCGGAGCCAAGTGTGTCTTGTTGCGCGATGGGCAGCGATTCGACAATTGATGCAGGCACTGATGCGCTGGTCTGGCCGAGTACCCGCAACAGTTCTTCGTCGGCGATGGGTTTCGAGATGTAATCATCCATGCCGGCTGCGAGGCACTTCTCGCGGGTGCCCTTCATGGCATGAGCTGTCATGGCAATGACTGGCAGCCGTCTGCCGCTGGTTTTCTCAAGTTGCCGCACTGTCGCGGTCAACTGGTACCCATCCATGTCCGGCATTTGAATATCGGTAAACAGGACGTCGAATGTCGCGCTGGCCAACGCTTGCAGGGCATCGTTGCCACAAGCCGCTATTTTCACGGAGTGGCCAAGGCGCTGCAGCTTCATCACCGCGACTTTCTGATTGAACGGATTGTCGTCCACCACCAGAATTCGCAACGGGCTGCCGGGTTGCGCCGACGGGCTGCTCTTTGATTCGAGCGCGTCCGCGGCGACGGGGAGTTCCCCGTCGGTGATGGACCGCAAGGTGCGAATCAAATCGGCATGTTTGACGGGCTTGCGGATGTGACCGACCCGGATTTCGCGGCACAGTTCAATATCGCGCTGCAAGTCGGCTGATGTTAGCAGCATGATGACATTGTCAACAAGACGGTCGCGTGTGATGACCCTGGCCAAACCGAAGCCATCCACGCCGCCAAGGTCGGCATCCAAAAGGATGTGGCGATACGGTTGGCCTTCTTGGATGGCCTTTTGTATTAGATTGAGGGCGACATCGGTGCTCTCTGCGACGGTCGGCACAGCGGCAAATGATGTCAGCATCTCAGCCAGAACGCGGCGAATAGTGGCGTTGTCGTCCACTACCAACACCGGTTGGTCCCGGATGGCGGCCATATCCGGCAGCACCCAATGAGAGCCAGCGTCACTGGCCAGCGCCACTTTGGCTGTGAAGTGGAAAACGCTGCCGTGCCCCAAATCGCTTTCAGCCCAGACTTCGCCGTTCATGAGTTCGGCCAGATGCGACGAGATGGTCAATCCGAGGCCCGTGCCGCCGAAGCGCCGCGTTGTCGTACCGTCAGCCTGCGTAAACGGTTCAAAGATGGCCTGCAACTTGTCGGCGGGTATGCCGATGCCCGTGTCCGCGACCTCAATGTGCAGTTTGACATGTTGGTTGTGCCGTTCATCAATGTGAACGCGGACGACGATTTCACCTTTGTCCGTGAACTTGATGGCATTGCCCACGAGGTTGACCACCACTTGTCGCAATCGCAGGGCATCGGCAAAAACCTGCCGCGGCACATCGGCGGCGACGTCGCAGGTCAGCTCCAATTTCTTGTTGTGAGCGCGAAAGGCCAATGGTTGCACGGCATCATCCAGGACGGTGCGAAGGTCGAAGTCGGTCGGGTCGAGGTCGAACTTGCCGGCTTCAATTTTGGAAAGATCCAGCAGATCGTTGATGACACCGAGCAGCGCATGCGCCGACTCGCCAACGATGCCGAGGCACTCACGATTTTCTTCCGAGAGTTTGCCATCAAGCACAAGGTCGGTCATGCCAATAATGGCGTTCATGGGCGTGCGAATTTCGTGGCTGACATTGGCCAGGAACTCGCCTTTGGCTTTGCTCGCAGCGACGGCCGTCGCCCGGGCCTTTTCCACTTGGGTCAGATCGTCGAACGTCGCCAGCGCGCCGCGGCAGACGCCATCTTCGCCCATGATCGGCGCGGAATTCACCGAAAGCGTCTTTTCGTCGAAGCCGTTTCTCAGGGCCAGAATCTGACCCATTTGCGGTGACGCCTCGCGCAACACCTTCACCCACGGATGCTCGCTCTGGTTCACCTCCACGGTGCCGACGTGCCACGGCAAGTCCGAAACTTTCTTGCCACGCAGTTGATCGGGTAAGGCACCCACGGACTTGGCAAATGCCTGGTTTGCCAGCACAATCGCGCCCTTGCGATCCAGCACCAGAACGCCTTCGGCCAAAGTGTCGAGCGTGTCTTTCACCCGTTGCGGCACCACTTTGCCGTTGCTGCCATCGACCCGGCGGAACACGGATTTGAGGTAAAACGAACTCACGAATGTGCCGATGATTATGACGAATGCGATCAAAGGAAACAACGGGCCACCGACGTAGCGCCACGCACCGGAAAAGGGCAGAGGCGCGAATGCCACCTCCATGCGCGCCCACGGCGTGCCATCGGCCCGGGCAATCGGCGCGAACATTTGCGTAGGTGTCGATAAAGTCGCATCAACATTTTCCCAGTGGCCGCGATGATCGCCGACGTCCACGACTAATTCGCCCTCGGTATTGCGAACGCCGATGGACAGGACCGTGTCGGTCCTCATGCCGATAGCGCGGGCGAACGCCTGGGCGTCCGCCCAGTTTTGGTCTTGCCGACTATCTAGCGCGCATTTGACGGCGAGCGTCTCGCATACAGTTTGCCGCCGCGTGACCTCAGCCGCGTTGGGGTCGGGCAGCAAGTCGATGCTGCGGGCCGCCAGCAGCACACTCACGAACATGCCGATAAGGCCAATGCTGATTCGGTACATGGACGGGTTCTCGTTCTTCGTTGATCGCGGCCTAGCTCACCATCGATTGCAGCGACTCGTCGTCGGAGGTGCCTTCGGGTTCGTCGTCCCGGCCTTCATCCCAGGCATATAGCACGTCGATTGGATCAAAGCGGGTCCACACAGCCGGGCGAACAAGCAGGGCGCTGATGAACCAGTACACGATCTTCGTGTTCAACAACACATAGCCCGCCGAGACGACGACGCCCGTGGCTACCACGGCGTCGGCCACGACTTGCACTTTGACTTCGGATCGCACATCTTTGGAAACCTGATCGAGTGCTGTGAAAACCGGGTTGTCCGCCGCCAGGTTCACGACCGATCGCGTGGGCAACGGCGCGACGGGTTCCGGTGTATGGATCGTTAATGATGTCGATGATCGATCGCCGACAATGTTGCGATCGCCCAGCGGATTGGGTGCCGTGACCACCGCGGCGAACGGGTTCGCCGGCTTTGACACAAGTGCCAGCGCCGCCTCGGCCAAGCCGCTATCTGAGTCGCTGCTGCCAGTCGCGCCGCCGAGCACAAGCGGGCCGACAGTGACAATTGGCGTTGGGATGATCTGATTCGTGGCCGTTGGTTCGATCTTGGTTGGCGGGATTTCCCGAACGGGAGGCAATGGTCCACCGCCAGTCACCGGTGGCAATGTCACGATGACCGCGGCAGTCACGTCAATTGTAACTGTGACCAGCTTCGACTGGGTTTGACCGTCACTTGCGCGATAGGTGAAGGTATCGGTCCCATGAAACTTGGCGTTCGGTACGTAGACAAATGAACCATCGTCTTTCAGCGTCACCGTGCCATGGCTGGTCGATCCAACCAAGATTGCGGTCACTTGCTTATCATCCAAGTCGCTGTCGTTGCTCAGTACACCAGCGACTGTGACCTTCAACGTGGTGTCGGACGTGATGGTGTAGCGGTCGGCAATTGCGACTGGTGCATCATTCACCGGTGCCAGATGAATTGCCACAGTCGCCGCAAAAGAACTTGCGAGGCCATCGTGGGCCATGTAGGTAAAACTGTCCAGGCCGTGGTAGTTGGCTTCGGGAACATACGTAAACGTGCCGTTGGCATTGAGCGTCAGCGTGCCGTGGCGTGGGCCAGTCTCCAGCGTCACTTGCAGTGTGTCACCGTCGATGTCCTTGTCATTGCCCAGGACGCCAATGGATGCGACGATCAACTTCGAGTCTTCCTGGCCAAGATGCAAATCGTTGAGGGCTGAAGGCGCATCGTTGACGGGTTTGACATTGAGAGTAACTGTCGCCACACTCGATGACAGCTTACCGTCGTTCGCCATGTACGTGAAGCTGTCAGTGCCGTTGAAGTCGCCATTGGGTGTGTAGGTAAACGAACCGTCGCTGTTCAACGTTACCGTCCCGAAGCTCGGTCCACTTACAAGAATTGCCTTAACTGGGTCGCGGTCTACGTCCGTGTCATTGGTCAGGATTCCAGTCGCCTTGATCGCCAACACCGTGTCTTCGTTGAGGCTGTATGAATCGCTGATAGCGATTGGAGCATCATTGCCGGGATTGACTCGAATGCTCACTATGACCCGGTTTGAGTTGGCTTTGCCGTCATTGGCCCGGTAGCTGAAGCTGTCCACGCCATTGAAATTCGCGTTGGGTGTGTAAGTGAAGGAACCATCCGCGTTGAAAACCAGCGTTCCGTTGCTCGTACCGCTGACCAGCACCGCAGTCAGAGCATTGCCATCGATATCAATGTCGTTGCTCAGAATGCCAAGCGCCGCGACGGCAAGCGCGGTGTCTTCGTTGACGCTATAGCTATCGTTGCTTGCGAGCGGGGCATCATTGATGGGACGCACGTTGATCGTCACAGTAACAATGTTGGAATTCAGCAAGCCATCAGTCGCTTGATATGTAAAGGTATCGACGCCATTGAAGTCGGCGTTCGGCGTGTAGATAAAAGAGCCGTCGGCGATGCAAATGAGCGACCCGTTGCTGGTGCTGCTCACCAGTATTGATTTCAATATGTCGCCATCCGGATCCGTGTCATTGCCGAGAATCCCCGGAACCGCGATGGTTAGCGTGTTGTCCTCGTTGACGCTGTAGGCGTCGTTCGTGGCGACCGGCGCATTATTCACCGGGTTGACGGTGATTGTCACGAAGGCAACGTTGGAACTGAAAATGCCATCGTACGCGCGATAGGAAAAGCTATCGCTGCCGCTGAAGTTGATGCTTGGCGTATATGTGAACGAACCGTTTGCATTCAACGTCAAACTACCGTTGGCCGGACCAGTCACCAGAAAGGCGGTCATCGCGTCGCCGTCGATATCAAAATCATTACCAAGTACACCCTGACCGGCGACAGTCAGCGTGTTGTTTTCGTTGACGATGTAGGCATCGTTGATCGCGACTGGAGCATTGTCATTAACGTTCGTTACTCTGACGCTGATGGCTTGGGCATCGGTGCCGCCAAAGCCGTCGCTGACTCGAACCGTGACGTCGTAGACATTGTTGTTTCCGACATCAGTAGGATTGCCCACGTCGGGTGACGATACAAAGCTCAATACGCCGGTCGTGGCATCAATTGTAAAATGGGCTGCGTCGGCACCGCCGCTAATGGAGTAGGTCAGCTTCTGCGCGGGCAAATCGGCATCGCTGGCTGCAACCGTGGTCACAAAAGATGAATTTTCCGGCACGTTAATCGACGCCGCATTTCCGCCACCGTTGGACACGATGACCGGAGCTGAATTCGTTCCACCAAACTGCCTGACAAATATGCCATTGGCGTCGCCTGGTCCCGGTCCCGATGAACTTCCTTCGCCGGACCAAACGACGACGAAGTCGTTGCTATCGATCATCGCCAGCGATGAGTTCGCTTGATTGCCGTTCGTGTACTGATTGACAGCGAAAGCGCCGCCGATCGCCCCGCCGTTGATGTCATAATGTTGCCCGTACACGCCGAGGCCGCTGCCGTCGCCAGTCTTGTGGTACGTGACAATGATCTCGCCGGTGCTTGCCATCGCGACCGAAGGACTGTCGGCGTCGCCGGAGGCCACTTGTTGTTCGCCAAAGTGTGTCGACCCATCCGAATAGAAACTCTTGATCCAGACGCCGGTGAACAGGATTTCCCGATGATAGACGACCGTAAAGGTGCCGGCAGCGTCGGATGCCACACTGGGGCGGGAACACGTCGACAGCGCACTATTCACTTGAACGTGCGAGCCTTGCATCAGGCCAGCGCCATCAAACCTCTGGAAACAAATATCCTTGTTGACTTCCCAGACGATGGCAAAATCTGATGCGGTCGTCATCGCGATCGACGGGTCGTTCTCGGTACCGGCATCAAATTGGTTCGCGAGTTGGTCGGCGGCATCTTTCGCTATGCCGCCAGCGCTGAAGCGGCGAAAGAACACGCCGGCGGTGTCTCCTGGCCCTTCACCGGCCCAGGCGATGACGAAGTCCCCGGTGGCGCGGTCCATAGCGATGGCCGAGTTCTTTTGCTCTCCTGTCGCCGTCGTGTTGACGCGAAACTCCGAAGTTAACGCGTTGCCATTGTTATTAAAGACTCGTGCATAGACGCTGGCCGGTGTGCCGTCCTGGTTTTCACTGGTCCACGTCACAACGAAATCGCCATTCTGGTCACAGGCGACGTTGGCCCAGCGCTGATTGTTGACCGTTGTCTGGTTGATGCGAAACTCGCCGCCACGTGAGTTGCCGTCGGGGTCGAAACACTGACCGTAAACGCCCCAGCCGGATCCATCCTGATTCTGGCTCGACCAGACCACGACGTATTTGCCATTGTCCGCAATGGCGACGGCGTTTTGACTGCCACGATTCTCCATGGTCGTGTCTTGAACGCCAGCTGTAGTAAAGTTGACGCGTTGGTTCAGGGAAGTTGCCAGGACTGGCAACAGGCCGCGCCATGAACTTTGTGCGTGTAATGTAATTGGAATTGCGGATTCAATGTTGCCGGTCGAATACTCGAGCCGCCAGTTGCCGCCCTGGGAGCTGCTGCCCGTGGCGTCGGCGCTGGCCGCGACGTCGGCTCCGGTCCAGCGGCGAATGTCACGCAACAGACTCTGACCTGATTCACTTTGTGCCAGATTACAGCCGTAGAAGAGGAGATCGGCATGTGCGGCTAGTGCGAGTCGCCATTCTTGAAACTGCTGGCGGTATGAACCGATGGTGAGCGAGCTTAACCATGTATTGCCGATTGCGATACCATTGGCCGCACCATGACTGATGAGATGCACGGCATCCAACTGTTGATATCGGGCCAGAACGTCCGTGACGTGCTGAACGCCATCGCGATCGGAACGGAGGACTACGACCTCGAGCCGCCGCGACGGATCAATCCGAGCCATGTCCCTTAGCAACTGTTGATAATTGGCCACGCGCGGATCAACGATGACAAGTTCGAATCGCTGGCCATGCGATAATCCACTCTGTGAGACCAACGGCACTTGTGACGACTGGAATCCTTGTGGCCCAAGCGTGGCGAGCGTGCTGACGCTGGTCGCGCTATTGAGTATCGTTCCTGAATTGGACTGACCTGTCAGAAATGGAGTTTGCAACGGCAGCGTGGAAGCCAACCGAAACTGCCCGGGTGCCGACACGGAAAGCGGCAACGAAGGACCACGGGCCATCGTCGACGTTGCCGCTACTGAACTGGTCAACGACTGCCCACGAAACTGCAGGGGTGAATTGGCAAAGGCCGCCAATGTTGCATTATCAAGTGTCACTTGATTGGGCGCTGCTGGCATTGACGGAGCAACGGCATAGGGCAACGACGCTGATGTAGCCAAAAGCGCCGGCTGACACAACTCTTCAAGTTGTTCGACCTGGAATGTATTGGTACGAAGGGCGGGCCGACACGCGGCGCGTCCCCACACGCGGGAACGACTTTCCCGGCGGCGGGCGTCACCTTCGACTGGCGCGACCATTTGAGATTTCCGGCGGTCGAGCCTGGAAATGGCGATATTTTCCGAAGATTTCGACCTATCCCGACTCTAGCTTTTTTTCCGGATAGATGCCAAATGCCGACAATGGCGATTTGCATTCAATCCGGCGTGACCTAGACTTGCTTATTCCCGGGCAAATACGCGCCCAATCTCCGTCGGCCAGCGGCCGCTTGGGAGTGGTTCGTCATGCAGGTCTTGATCGCCGACGACAACAATTTTTATCGCCGCGCCCTGAAGGCGACGCTGCTCGAATGGGGTTACGACGTCATCGAAGCTTCGGATGGCGAAAGTGCCTGGCGCGTCCTCAATTCACCCACCGCACCGAAGCTGGCAATCATCGACTGGATGATGCCCAAGATTGATGGCCTGGAAGTTTGCCGCAGGCTGCGAAGCACTCCACACCATGAACCCACGTACGTGATCGTCCTGACATCGCGTGAGGGCAAGGCCAACACCGTGGCGGCGCTCTCGAGCGGGGCGGACGACTTTGTTACTAAGCCATTTGATCGCGAAGAATTGGCGGCACGGCTTCAAGTGGGGCGCCGCATTGTCGGGCTGCAAACCTCGGAAACCGTGATCTACTCGTTCGCCCGAGCTGTCGAAGGCAAAAGCGCTTACACGCAAGGTCATGCGGATCGCACGGCACAGTATGCGTTGGCGCTGGCCAACCGCCTGGGCCTGACATCTGCCGACCGCGAGATTCTCCGCCGCGGTGCCGTGTTGCACGACATCGGCAAGATCGCCGTTCCCGATTCCATACTCGATAAGCCCGGCGCGCTCACCAAAGAGGAATACGACGTCATCAAGCAGCACCCGGATCGCGGGGCGAAGATGGTCGAGCCGATTGAATCGGTGCGTGATGTGATTCCGCTAATCCGCTGGCATCATGAACGACTGAACGGCAGCGGCTATCCGGATGGACTTCACGGTAACAAGATTCCACCGCTGGTGCGCATACTTTCGGTCGTTGACGTTTATGACGCGATTCGCAGTGATCGACCTTATCGCTGTGGGCTGGCACACGATGAATGCCTCGACGTATTGCGAAAAGACGCAGCCGGCGGAGGCCTCGACCAACGCTTTGTCGAAGTGTTTTGCTCCATTCCAATCAACGGGCTGGCACCCGCCAGCGCTGCCACAGCTGAACGCCCTCTGACTGTGCAGCGAGAATCACTGACGAATTTCACAAAGTCCGCAACGCCATCGTTAACCATGCTTTCGCATTTTCCTGGCGTATCGTCCGAGTTGTCGGGAATCCTGGGCCGCGATTGATCGTCAATATTGTGTCTTCAACACCGCGACGAGATCAAGTTTGTCGAGCTTCCGGCGCACGATGAGCGCGGAAAACAACGCCGATGCCAGGATGACTCCCGCCGCCACAGAAAAAGTCGCCGGGAAGATGACCACGGGCATTCGAATCGCCTCCGATTCGACCGACTTGGCGATCAGCCACGCCAGGCCTCGCCCAAGCAACTGCCCGACCGGCAACGATAGCAGCACCAGGACGCTCAGTTCGCCGAGTAGGATCGCGGAGATTTCACCGCGTGTGAAACCAAGAACGCGCAGGCTCGCCAGGTCGCGGCTGCGTTCAGCTAGCGTGACTTGGGCCGCGTTGTATACCACGCCGACGGCAATGATGATGCCAAAGACAATGTAGAAGCTGCGAATGATGCGCATGTTTTCCTGCTGAATATCCTGAAAGTTCTGAATCATCGCCGACTTCACCTGTGCCGCCGCAATCGCCGGCCGTTCCTTCAGCGCCGCATACAGTTGATCCACTTTGTCCGGATCGGCAATCAGGTAGCCGCCGGACACGCTGTTGCCCTCAAGCAACAATCGGTTAAGCGCGTCGACGTGCATGTAGGCATTCGCGCCGACGATTTCCTTGACAATCAATGAGACCAAGACCTCGCGGACCGGACGCTGTCCTTCAAGAATCTCGACGGTGACATGGTCGCCCGGTCCGACATCGAGAATCTTGGCAAGTTGATCGCCAAGGACGATGCCTTCGGGAGGTAGCGACACCGGATGTAGTTGTTCATCAATCAACCGGACCATGCGCGGTTCCGTCACCAGGCCGCGCACGGCGAGTCGCTTCGACCGTGAGCCGTGTCGCAACTTGGCCGGCGCCACGCGAAAAGCCTCACAGGCGATGACGCCCGGCAGGTTTTCCATTTCATGCAGAATGCGTCCCGGCCGCGGTTCGACGAACGAGACAGATACGTTCTGCCGCTGCATGATGTCGAATTGAATATCCACGATGTAGTCGAAAGCATCGCCAATGAAGTAACCCATGATGAGCACAGCCGAGCCAAACGCCAGGCCGATTACAGACAACGCCGCGCTGACCGGCTTGCGCTCCAGATGTCTCAACACCATGCGCGCCCCCGGTGACAAGAATCGCGCAAGACCAATGCGCTCGACAATGGTGGGCCGGTAACGCGGTGGCGACGGCGGCCGCATGGCCTCGGCGGGCGGCAATGTCACCGCCTTGCGCACAGCCCACACCGTGCCGACAAACGCCGCGATCAGTGTGATGGCGGCGGCTTCGATGAACACGGACGGTTCGTAGGTAAAGCGTAATATTGGAAAGCGATAGAACTTCTGATACATCGCCGTGAGCCACTGACCCTGGACAATGCCGGCGGCCATGCCCGCGACCAGACCAACACAAACAATCACCAGGGCAAACTTCAGGTAGTGCCAGCCGACGGCGAAATTGGAATAACCAAATGCTTTCAGCGCGGCGATTTGCTCGCGCTGTGAAGACACAAGACGCGATAGCACAACATTGAGTAGAAACGCCGCCACGCCCAGGAAGATGTTCGGGGCGATTCGCGAAATGGCCTTCAAATTGTCGAACTCGTCGGAAACGAACTTGTGCGACATTTGTTCGTCGCGGCCAAACGCGCCGGTGCCACCGTAGTCGGCTGTCAGATCGTCGAGTTGTCGCAACACTTCGGGTTCAATCGCGCCGGGTGCCAGGGTCAGCGCGATGTCATTGAAAGCTCCGCGCATGTCCCAGGCGAATTCCAAGGGCCGGCGGGCCATCCACAGCACAGCGAACCGTTTGTCGTCCGGAAAAAAATCACCCTGCCGCATCTGAAAGATGTACTCGGGCGCCAACGCGACACCGACGATGCGGAGCGATTTCTTCCTACCATTGATAATTGCCGTGACGCGGTCTTCGGGCTTCAGATTGTTGGCGAGGGTAAAGGCCTCGCTGGCAAGTGCTTCATCATCGCGGGCCGGGTCCGGGATGCGGCCAAGCCGAAGATAAACAGCATTCAGGTCACCAGTATCCTCACGCTCGGGAAGTGAGATCAGCCGACCGACCGCCGGCTCGGCCAAGCCCGGAACATCCAATGTGACATCTTTGACGACTCGGGTTGAGACTTGGACGACGCCGGGAATCTCGCCGATGCGATCAGCTAAAGCTCGTGGCGCACGTTTGACGGCGGCGAACACGTCGGCAAAGCGGTGGCGATCATAGTAAACCGCCCGAGTCTGTTGCAACGACACGAGGGCGCTGCGCGTCATCACAAATGCGGTGACGCCGCAGGTGAGAATCAAGACGATCGCAATTACTTGACCTTTAACGTGCCAAAGGTCACGCAGCAATTTGCGATCAATCGCCGCGACGACTCGCACTCATGCCTCAGGGTCGGCCAATCACATGAAACCAGGATGCACCTAGTTTCTTACTGGCTAAACCCCGGCACCGACAGCGTCACGTTGCCCTGGGACTTCTTGTCTTTGCGCGGCTGGCCCAACGGGTTCCGCAGAATTGGTCGTTCATTGAAGCCAAGTTTGGGAAGCTCGACCTTGGGTGGGTTCGGCGGCCCAACTTGATTGTGAGCCAGCGGTGCCTGTTCCAATGCGGATGTTGGCGGCATACCATGTGACTCGCGCCATGCTTCGAAGCCAAGGCCGAAAAGAAGGGTATAGGTGCACGCGGTGGCGGGCAGCGATGGCGACCAGAACTTCACGGCTGTGCCGGCGAAATGATTCAGCTTGGGTACTACGCCGTTGAGGTCCACGCTGCAAAGTTCGTCGAGAACCAGATGCGACAAAAAGCCGAGCATGATCCCGATAGCGAAGAACATGCGCGATTCGAAGGCGGGATGATCCAGGCCCAAAAACGTCAGCAGGCCAGCGATGAGCATGGCCGGGATGCTGTGAAACATGCCGCGATGCACGGTGACTTTGCGAAAGATGTTGGTTACCACGTAGCGTACAAAAAGATACGACGCGGCCACGGCGAGCAAGGCCTGTTCCGGCGATATCCCCAGGCCGGCAACACGCCTTAACAACACGAACGGCACGATTGCTGCCGCTAAGTGCGAAAGTTCACGCACCGGTACGCCGGAGTCGCTATCCAAGTCGGGCAGCAAGCCACCGAGCGCCGTCAGCAAGCCGCCTACGCAGGCAATTGGCCAATCGACATTCAACTGTGACCACGAAACGGCCGCGTAAACCGCTCCCAAACCCGTGGAAAACGTGATGTGCCCGCGCCAACTTGCCATGCCCGGCCTCCATGCCTGACCATCATCAACCGATAAGCCCTTCAAATACCCAAATTACCCGGTTCGTGCAAGTTCAACCGAAGTAGCGTTTTCGATGTATTAACACGCTCATGGGCTCATTGCCATATTGCATGATGTGCCTTGGTCTCTTGGATCATTATCCGCAGGTGAAGCGCGCCTGTGATGGCGAGCTGGCGGACAAGCCGGAGACCATGGTTGGCCTGTACGGTGGCGAGTACTCTCACGGCTACTTCCGCAAGCAACTCGCCACCCACGACACAGTTCAGTTGTCAAAGAAC
>JANNLP010000381.1:0-3980 GCA_031396905.1 Gemmataceae bacterium | reverse complement strand
ATCCTGGAACGAGTCGCCTCATCGGCGCGCTCGGTGCGGGATCGAAGACGATTGCGACAATGTCTGACGCGCGTGGAATTGGAATTCGCACTTGATAACGATCCGGACATGGTGCCGACGCTGGTGGCCGATGTGCAGGATCACATGGGACTGCTCGGCTTCGGGGACAAAAGCGCCCTGGTGCGGCTTGGCGTCGCACTCGAAGAAGCGCTGCTGAATGCCCTCATTCATGGAAATCTTGAGATTAGTTCCGCGCTCAAACAGTTGGACGACACGTTGTATCGCAAAGAGATTCAGATTCGCCGGGAGAAAAGGCCCTTTAGCCGGCGGCGTTTGCGTTTCCGCGCCCGCTTGTTCAAGACGCGAGCCGAGTTCACCATCGCCGACGCTGGCCCGGGCTTTGACCCGACCAGTCTTCCGGACCCGACTGACCCGGCAAACCTGGAAAAGGTCAGCGGCCGCGGCTTGTTGCTGATCCGCACCTTCATGGACGAAGTGCGCTTTAACAGCAAAGGCAACCAGATTCGCATGGTGAAACGGCTGGTGATATCGCGCGATCCCATCAAGTAGTTCAAAAAGCGTGTTGCTGCAAATCGTTGTTGACCATACGGTTACGCCGCGTTTCTTGAAGAAACACCGTATTTGCATATCTTGATATTGTGAAGGATCACGTTAGAGAAGCTGCGGCGGACAGACCGTGGTGTATTAGCGATTTGTGCAGGCTCGCCCTTGCCCACCCCGTCGAGACACACCATGCCGAGTCTGAAGATCCGCCGCATCGACCGTACCGAACGCACCGATTCCAAATCCGCCAAACAACTGGCCGAACTCAAAAAACTGATTGCCTCCAGCGGCGAAGTCGTCAGCCCTAAGGCCCGCGATCTCACCAAGAAGATCTTCGGGTCGAACCTGTCGCCCGCCAAGGTAGCGGAGCGTGTTTGCAACGATGTCGCGGAAAAGGGCCTATCGGCGGTCATCAAGTACACCGAGCAATTTGACAAAGTGAAGCTGACGCCAGCGACGTTGCGAGTGCCGGTCGAACAGTTGAAGAAGTCGCATGCGGCCGTTGATCGCGAGTTACTCGACACTGTCCGCAACGTTCGGCAAAACATCTTGTCCTTTCAAATGGGCATCCTGCACACCGATGCTGTGCTCACAGTCTCGGGCAGTCACGAATTGCAATTGCGCTATCGGCCGGTGCAACGTATCGGCATCTGCGTGCCCGGCGGAGCGGCGACATATCCATCGACATTGCTGATGACCGTGGTGCCGGCGCAGGCGGCCGGCGTGCCGGAAATGGTGGTGGTCGCACCGCCAACTCCCAACGGGGCCGACAACACGGATTTGCAAGCAGTTTGCTACGAATTAGGCATCCGCGAAGTCTATCGAGTCGGCGGCGCTCAGGGCGTGGCGGCGATGGCTTACGGCGTTGACGGCATTCCTAAAGTGGACATGATCGTTGGCCCCGGTAGCCAGCACGTCATGTGTGCCAAGAAACTGGTATACGGCAAGGTGGCCATCGATTGCCTGGCCGGGCCGACCGAAATCCTCATCCTGGCCGACGACTCGGCTCGTCCGGAATTCGTCGCTTCCGATTTGATCGCGCAAGCCGAACATGGCCCGGGCGTCAGCATCCTCATCACCTGGGGTGAAACGCTTGCCGACACTGTGACTGAAGCCCTCAAACGGCAACTCGGCAAACACGCCCGCGCTGATGTCACACGTGACAGTCTTGAACGCTTCGGCGCCATCATCAAGGTTGCCAACATTGATGATGCCGTTGAATTGGCCAACGAAATGGCTCCGGAACACTTGCATGTCCAGACGCGCGATCCGGAAGCGATCTCGGATCGGATCACCAATGCCGGTGCGATCTTCCTCGGACACTTCACGCCCGTCTCACTCGGCGACTACGCCGCTGGCCCGTCGCATGTATTGCCGACCGGTGGCACCGCGCGCTTCTCAAGCGGCCTGAACGCCAACGATTTCTTACGCCGCACGAACCTGATGTCTTTTACCCAGCGCGGCCTGAAGACAATCGCCGAAGACGTGAACCGCCTCGCCGGCAAAGAAGGCCTGACCGGCCACGCTCACTCAGTGCACCTGCGCGTCATCGACGTACCAACGCCGCGACCACCGAAGAAGACGGCCAAGGTCGATACGATTCTCAAAGCGCGACGTTGAGAAACTCAGCCTGCTCCCTGAAACATCGCGAACCGCGAATGTAGTAAGAGCTATTCGCTGACGAACGGCGGAGTTCACCACCGCCGTCTTCTCCGCTAAGCCGCCCTCAATACTGTCTGCACGTAGCGTCGCAACTTTGGCGTAGCCGTTAGCGCCCTACGGTAAAATTCCCATACAGCCCGCGGTCACCGCTTACCTTCCATTCTCTCCCGGCAGATTTGTCGGTTTTGCAGTGCGCGTTTGTCAAGCTCCATCTGCGACCGAATTTCTCGGTTGCTGAAGAAGCGCATCTTGTGCTTGCGAAAGTGCCATCCCATCTTGTTACAGTTGACATGATTCCGAAGACGAAGCAGCGCAGCATGGATGGATTCACCATCCCGGACCACAACTCGACAAGGCATTTCACCGCGTCTTGACGGCTGACGCGTAGCCGGATTCCTAGAACGGGGGAGATTCCCGAACTTTAGACTATCCGCAATAGATCGGCATGGAAAGCCGCAAAGGCCGAAAAAGTGATACGCCGGGAGCTGCCGCGCTGTGGTCGGTTCTCCCGACCACAGCGCGCCGAAGACCCGAAAGTGAGCTTAGCCCACAAACACGCCGCCGAGGTATGCCGGGTCGAAGGCGACGAAACTCTGGATTTGCTCCCGGCTGGTCCCGCGGATGGCGCGGACGTGCGACGTGCCACCAGGACCGGCGCCGATGATCAACTCGACTCGACCGTCATTGTCGAGGTCGTTTGTCGCGATCCTCACGCCGCCTGTGAAAGCTGGATCAAAAGCATAAAAGCTCTGCAGTAAGGACAGATCGTGGCCTGAGAAAACCTGGACGTGTGGCCCGCCGCCTTCGTCAGCGCTGACAATAATGTCACCAAGGCCGTCGTCGTCGATTTTGCCCAAGGCGACATAGACGCCACCGGTAAAGCTTGGCGAGAAAGCATAGAAGCTGGCGACGGGAGCTCCGGTGAGTCCTCGGAACACCTGGACATGCGGACCGCCCCCGGGCCCGGCACCAGTAACGATGTTGCCTCCGAATTCGTTGTTGGCCGCGGCCACCCTTACTCCGCCACGGAAGTTCGGATCATAGGCGAAGAACTCGTTGAGCAGACTCAAATCTCGCCCATCATACGCTTTGACATGCGGCCCGCCGCCAGGGCCAGCTCCGGTCACGATGTCGTCGACATCGCCGGAAGAGATGGAGCCGCCGCCGACGAACACACCGCCGCGGAAGCTGGCGTGGTAGGCGAAAAAGCTGTGAATCAAGTTCAAGTTAACGCCGTCGAAAACTCTGACGTGAGGCCCTCCGCCCGGCCCCGCGCCGACAATGATGTCGTCAGTTTTGTCACGGTTGACATCGGCGGTGGCGACGTGGACACCACCGGCGAATGTGCGATCGAAAGCGAAGAAGTTGAATCGTTCAGTTCCGTCCGCATGGAAAACCCGTACGGTCGGTTGGCCACCCGGCCCAGCTCCCACGGCGAATAATGGTCGAACGACCGTCAATACGAAGAACAGTGCTCCAGACCCCACCAGATTGTTGGCCCTGAAGTTGAGAATGAAGTCACCGCTTTGGGTCGGTGTGCCGGCAAGGGTTGCCGTACCGTTTGCGTTGTTCGTAAACGTGAGGCCGTTTGGTAGCGCATCGGTCAAAGAAATGCTCGGGGTCGGATTGCCGCTCGCCGTCAAGTTCAACAAGAATGGTTCTCCGACCTTAATTCGAGCGAATGGGAAACCCGCATTCTGGAACTCCGGCGCTACCCCGGTCAACAGAACAACGTCGTTGCCCGTGCCGCCCTC
>JANNLP010000291.1:0-1945 GCA_031396905.1 Gemmataceae bacterium | reverse complement strand
ACTTGGCGCAGTGAACCCGGTGACACGTGCATCCCGATTCGGGCCTAGCCACTGCGGCCAGTCTTGAGCAGGTGATGTGTGGGCAAGTATCGTGATGGCAATCAACGCCGCCGGTTTGACAAAGCGCATGAAAAGTCTCCTTGAATATGTATCGCAACACCGCCGGCCGATGGGAGTACCGGTTTCTAGACGCCTTTGCTCAAATCAATGTCATGATGGCTGAGCCGCTTCAGTCGATCAAACCAGCCGCCGAAGTCGTTTTCCGTGCGCAGGCTCTTCGACACGGCCGTTTCCAATGGAATGAGTATCTCCGGAATAATCTTCAACTCGCTACCGCCCCAATAAGTATCCAGCACATCTTTGGGGAACACGCCTAGTTCGTGCAGCCCGGCCAATAGATTGAAGAACTCCTTGACGACCCGCCGGCGATAATGCAACGTCGCGCTGGTCGCCGCCAATTGATCCATTTCCGGCAGGGCGGCAATGCGTTCATCATCGCGCTGCCAGCGCTCCAGATACGCCTGCACAAACGTGTCGCCATGCTCCCGGCGAAAGCGCCAAAGCGAATTGATCGCCAACATCATCTCGGCCGATCGGTAGTCTTGCAGCACGGTGACCAGAACTTGATGCACGCTATCCAACCGCGATTGCCGCAGATGCCGCACCGCGACAATCCCTTCCACGCTCAGCACCGCGACCAGCAGCAATTCTCCCGCGACTGCGAACTCAAGATGCGGCGACATGAATACGTGGGAAAGCAATAGTATGCACGAAACTACAAACGCCCCGGCCAGGGGTGCGGCCAGAATCGCACCAGCCGTGGGTGTCGCGTACCAACGCTTGGCCACCATGTTGTCCGCCGTTTAGATTGGGTTGCACCATTACTGTATGGAGAAAGCGCGATCGGCGGCCACTGATTGGTATAACAATCCTTCGTCGCCGATTGTCCCGGAAAATCATCGTGAAAACGAAGTTGGACATCGTCAGAAATTGGTTGCCGCGCTACACCGGTCGGCCGCTCAATGGCTTCGGCCACTACATCCTGCTGACCAACTTTTCCCACTATCTTGAGTTGTTTGCCGAACGCTTCGACGCCGAGATTGTCGGCCGCGACAAACCGATGCAGTCCGTGACGGCCGACGACATCACCATCATCAACTTCGGCATGGGCAGCGCGATGGCCGCCACCGTGATGGATCTGCTTTCGGCGGTGAAGCCGGAAGCCGTGTTGCTGCTGGGCAAGTGCGGCGGCTTCAAGAAGACCAAAGTCGGCGATTTCGTGCTGCCCATTGCCGCCATCCGCGGCGAAGGCACCAGCAACGACTACATGCCGCCGGAGATCCCCGCCCTGCCGTCGTTTCGTTTGCAGAAGGCCGTGTCGGCCACCATCGTCCGTCAGGGCTACGACTATTGGACCGGTACGGTGCACACGACCAACCGCCGCGTGTGGGAACACGACGAGAAGTTCAAGAACTATCTCAACGAAACCCGCGTGATCGGCATCGACATGGAAACTGCCACCGTCTTCACTGTCGGCTTCGTCAATCACATTCCCAAGGGCGCGTTGCTACTGGTATCCGACAATCCCATGACACCGGAAGGCGTCAAGACCAGCGCCAGCGATCTGGCGGTTACTGAGAAATTCGTTCGCCGCCACCTCGAAATCGGCATCGCCTCGCTCATCGAACTGCGCGACTCCGGCGAATCCGTGAAGCACCTGCGATTTGAGTGATTGCGGATGTTTGATGCTACCACGAAACACACGAAAGACACGAAACAAATCCAACAACTGAAAACCAGTGCGTTTTCCGGGCCAAAGCCCAGTTCGCGATCCAAACCCTATGCGGGATGATCATTTCGTGTGATTCGTGTATTTCGTGGTGAACAAGGCGCTTCACAACTTCGCCAGCTCCTCCGCCAGCACCTGATCCACCATCTCCGGCTT
>JANNLP010000533.1:0-3421 GCA_031396905.1 Gemmataceae bacterium | reverse complement strand
GTCACGCCCTTTGTGCAGGCCGGTCGCACGTACTACGGTTTTGCCGATCTGATGAACGCCGGCGGTACGGGAGGCCGTGAACTGATTACCGATACGCATGCGCGAATGCTGCAGGATGCGTTCGGCTACACGATCAACATGCCGTCTCGATTCGGCACCTTCTACGACCGGCTCGATTCCAACGGCACGCTGACAATCACCACGCCGGGAAACGGCCCCGACATCGTCGAGCTCGAAGTCATCGGCACCGATCTGTTCGTCTCGATGACGCTCGGCAGCCCGGTCGTCGGCCCGGACCCCACGGGATCGTTTGTCAGCGTCTTTCCGCTCGGGGCGGTGAACAGCATCAACATCAATACGGGCGACGGCTCGGATCGCGTGGCCATTTCGCCGCTTCCCACCACGATCCCGATCTCCGTCAATCTCGGCGTCGACACCGGCGACGTGTTCGAATTGAACGGCACGACGGGGTACGATGCGGTGACGGTCGGCTCCTCGTCGATCACTGGCAGCATTGCAAACATTTCGTCGTTGCTCGGCGTCAATTCGCTCGTGCTCAATACGGGCCTGGGCCATACCGACGTGACGGTGCTTTCGAGTCCGTCACTCATGACGACCATCAACGCCTTCGGCGGCAACGAGACGATCGTCCTGCACAAACTGGATCAGTTCGGCTCGGTGACGATCAACGGCAACGGCGGCAACGACACGATCATCATCGCTCCGGACGGCGGGGTCCGCGACGTTTGGGGAATGGTGACGATCAACGGCGGCGGCGGCAACGACACCATCAACCTGGCCCCGGTGCCTTTGGGCAACGGCAATATCGATGCCCCGGTCATCGTCAACGGCGGCACGGAAAACGACACGCTCAACCTCGCGGGCGGCAGCCTGGATGGGCTCGCCGGCCTGGTCATGTTCGACGGCGGCGGCGGCCTCGACCATGTCGTCCTCGACGACCGCGATTTCCTCGGTCACTTCACCTACAACGTGAACGCCGCGTCGATCACGCGCACTCCGTTCTTTGCGGGCCTCAATTACACCGACGTCGATACGATCACGCTCAACGCGAACGATGGCGCCAGCACGGTTCGCGTCGGCGCGGGCGTCACCGCGAACCTGAATCTCTCGCTCGGCGAAGGGTCCGATCGCGTGTTCGTCAGTCCCTCAGCGACCAGCAGCATCGCCCTGGCCGGCGACAATCCCACGACTCTCCCTGGTGACTTGCTATATCTAGAGTTGGCGGCGGGCCAGGTGGTAAACGGAACCGCGGCCAACGGCAGCGTAACCGGCCCCGGCGTTCTGTCGTTCACCTACACCGGCTTCGAGCAGCGGGTCTTTACCGTCACCAATACCAGCGACAGCGGCGCCGGTTCGTTCCGGCAGTCCATTCTTCACGCTAACGCTCCGGGCCCCGACATGGTTGCATTCAACCTCCCGGGAGCGGGCGTGCAGACGATCACGCCGCTTTCCGAATTGCCGGCCATCGGAGAAAAAACGACCATCGACGGCTACTCGCAGTTCGGGTCAAGTCCGAACACGATGGCCGTGGGCAACGATGCGGTGCTGCTGATCGAGTTGAACGGCAACAACGTACTTGGTACTGGTCTCCAAAGCACCGCCGGCGGAATCACGGTGCGCGGGTTGGTGGTGAACCGATTTTCCGCTTTCGCGATCCTATTTCAGACTGTCGGCGGAAATACGGTGGAAGGCAACTGGATGGGCGTCAACGCGACCGGCGACACGTATCTGAGAAACGGCACCGACGTTTGGATGCAGTTCATGCCGAGTTCGCCGACGAACTTCGTTGGCGGCACGACGCCCGAGGCCCGGAATGTGATGGCGGGCGCAGGCACCACGGGAAATGGCGGCGCCGGCGCGGTCGTCGTGCAACACGGCCCAAGCGTTACGATCCAGGGCAACTATATCGGCGTGAATGCCCAAGGCACGGCCCGTCTGGGGATCGGCGACATTTATCTCGCGACAAGTGATAACCTGGTCGGCGGCACGGTGGCGGGCGCAGGCAACGTAATCGGCGGCACTCTGCATCTCACGCCACGATTCAGCGCCTCCGACAACAATATGGTGCAAGGCAACTATTTTGGCCTGACTGCCGATGGCACGGCCGCGATCGCGACCACGAACTACGGTATTTCGGCCGACCATTCGGCCGCGAACAGTTCTCAAGGAAACGTAATCGGCGGCACGACCGCCGCGGCGCGCAACGTTTTCGCCAATTCGACCAGTTCTGTTGCGCTGGGAGGGTCGGGATCGAACGGCGGCTTCACCATCCAAGGCAACTATTTCGGCCTGAATGCGGCGGGTACGGCGGCAGTGCTCCCGGTCCGCGCCAGCGGCAACGCAATTGCGATTTTCAATAGCAGCAACAACCAGATCGGCGGCACCGCGGCCGGCGCCGGCAACGTGATCGCCAATTTCAACGTCGGCGTCGCAATGGGCGGCACGTCGGCGGGCAACATCGTGGAAGGAAACTTGATTGGCACGAACGCAGCCGGCACGACCGCTGTGCCGAACGGCCGCGGCGTCGAAATGGTCACTAACGGCGCCAACCGCGTCGGCGGCGTCGCGGCCGGCGCCGGCAATCTCATCTCCGGCAACGACCTCGACGGGATTAACATCAGCGTCGGTGGCGGCAACCTGATTCAAGGCAACTTCATCGGCGTTGCGAACGACCACACCACGCCGATGCCCAATCTGGGCGACGGCATCGAAATCAGCGGCGGAATCAACAATACGATCGGTGGAACGGCCCCGGGCGCTTCAAATACGATCGCCTTCAACGGCGGCGATGGCGTGTTCCTCAGCGGCCCCACCGGTGTTTCAAATGGCGCCGGCACAGGCAATTCGATCCTTCGCAATGCTATCTACTCGAATACCGGGCTGGGAATCGACTTCGGATCCGACGGCCCGACGCTGAACGACCTGAACGATGCGGACACCGGCTCCAACAATTTGCAGAACTTCCCGGTGATACTGACGGCGACATCAGGGCTTGATACGCGGCTGATGGGCACGCTCAACAGTACGCCGACAACTAACAATTTCCGCATCGAGTTTTTCGCATCACCCGCGGCTGATTCGAGCGGCTTCGGCGAAGGCCAGCGCTTTTTGGGCTCGACTGTGGTCAACACGAATTCATCGGGCGACGCGGCCTACGACGTCACGCTGCCAGTGATGACAAACACCGGTGAGTGGATCACCGCAACGGCAACGGACGCGACCGGAAACACGTCGGAATTTTGCAAGGCGCTTCTAATAGCGTCAGCGCCAGCGACTGTGGCCAGCTACACTGTGAATGACGGCGCGGCCCAACGCTCGCGAGTCACTACCGTGGCGATCACCTTTGACCAAAACATCGGCACGCCGCTCGCGTCAGCCTTCCAACTCCAGAATCAAAAGT
>JANNLP010000252.1:0-15241 GCA_031396905.1 Gemmataceae bacterium | reverse complement strand
CAAAGCCAACTTCATAGCGCACCAAGTAGGGATGCCGTTTGCCGGTGATGGCGAAGTCTTGCTCATGGCCGTAGGCACAGCGTGCGGCACGACCGGTCTTATTGGCAACCAAGGCGGCCAGCGCGGCGGGCATTGCCGCTTGCGTTTCCTTGCCGCCGAAGCCGCCGCCCATTCGCCGGCATACGCAAGCGACCTGCGACATCTTCCGCTTGAGGATGCGGGCAATAACAGCTTGAATCTCAGTCGGATTTTGCGTGGACGAATGCACGGTAATTTCGCCGGCCTCGGCGGGTATAGCGATGGCCGCCTGCGCCTCCAAATAGAAGTGTTCCTGACCGCCAATGTGCAGTTCGCCTGCCAGCCGATGTTGGGCCTTTGATAACGCTACATTGACATCACCACTCGCAATAGTTCGTTTGGGTCCGATGAATTGTTTTGCCGCAATAGACTCTTCGATGGTCAGCACCGGTGGCAACGGCGCGATGTCGATCCTTGCAAGCATCTTCGCGGCAGCAACGGCTTCGCGGGTTTCACCGGCGATGGCGATGATTGGTTGCCCGCGGAAGTGAACGACTTCACTTGCTAACAGCTCTTCGTCATGGAATATCGGGCCGAAGCTGTTTTCAGGGACGTCGGCCGCCGTAAATACTGCCACGATGCCCGGTTCGCTTCGTGCAGCGTCGATGTTGATGGACGTGATGTGTCCGTGAGCGATGGAGCTGCCAACGAAATCAACAAACAGTTCGCCACGAATCGCCGGCAGGTCGTCGATGTACGCTGCTTCGCCGCAAACATGTTCGCGGGCGGATTCGTGCGGCAAAGGCTGGCCGAGCTGATTCATGCCACGGCCTCCACGTATGACCCAACTTCGTCGAAATAGAACTTCCGCAACACGTTTTCGCACAGCTGCAGACGGAAGTCGGCGGAGCCGCGAACGTCGGTAATCGGCATGACTTCGGCACGAGCTTTTCGACCGGCCTGACGAAAAGTTGATTCCGAGAATGACTGGCCCACCAGGAATTGCTCTGCATTGGGCAAACGGACTACGGTTGCCGCCACGCCGCCATATGCGATGGCGGCTGAAATGATCACGTTGCCATCCATTTGCAGTCGGATCGCGGCACAGAACGTGGAAATATCAAGATCATTGCGGCGCGAGACCTTGTAAAGACGCAATCGCTCATTATCGGCGGGCAATGGTAACAACACGCGTGTGATCAATTCGTCGTCTCGCAGGTCCTTTTGTTTGTAGCCGGTAAAGAAGCCGTTGATGGAGCGGCGACGTGTGCCGGCTGGGCCGACAATCTCCAACTCGGCGTCCATCACGGCCAATAGTGGTAACGAATCTGCAATTGGCGAACCATTTGCGATATTGCCGACCAGCGTCGCCACGTGCCGGATCTGTGGCGAACCGAATCGCAGGATGTTGCGATGGAACTCGGGCATCCGTGACTCAACTACACGTTCGACTTGTGACCAGGTAACATTCGAGCCGAAAGAAAGAACGTTGTCGTCATCATGAATAGAGTCGAGGCCGGGAGTACGGGCGAGGCTCAGCATCTGCCGAGGTTCGTGGCCGCGTTTGTTACGTAGCACGCCGAGTTCGGTCGCGCCGGCAATGATTGCCGCATTGGCATGATCGGTTTTGTACGCAACGGCATCTGCGATGTTGTTTGGCGCGAAATAAGTTCGCCCATTGACCGTGATCCGCAGCGGTTCGGCAACGATTGGGCGTAGCGCATTTACAAGTTGTAGCGTATCGAAGTGCTGATTTATCGGAGCGCATGGCGTTGCGGCGATCACATCGGCAGCTTCAAGAATGGACACATAGCCAGTACAGCGACACAGATTGCCGGTCAGGGCGATGCGGGCGTCATCAAGTTGGGCACCTGCTTCCGCCCATCCAGCCAAGGCCATCACGATGCCGGGTGTGCAGTAACCGCATTGGGAACCGTGGCTATCGATCATCGCTCGCTGTACGGGATGGAGGTCGCCGTTGGTCGGCAAGCCCTCGATCGTGACAACGTGAGTACCGTCGATTTGAAACACGAATTGGATGCAGGCGTCGATGGGCAAATAACGGATGTCGTCACCATTCACGCGGCCGACCAGCACGGTGCAAGCCCCACAATCACCCTCGGCACATACAACTTTGGTGCCGCACACGCCAAGTTGCCAGCGCAGGTATTCCGCCAAAGTGGCAAAGGCGTCCTGGCCGCGTACGATGCGCTCTTGGCCATTCAGGAAAAAGCGAACATGATCGCGCATGGTGGTCCAGGCAATGCGAAGCCGTTAGTTTGTCATGGTAGCTCCGAGGTTGATTGCATGCAAGCGATGGACATTGATTGCCTAACTGACATGGTGTTGCAACGCTGCGATGTTCTCGCCCAATGCAGCGAAGAGCCGGGCCGGCTGACGCGGACATTCTTATGTCCTGCGATGAGGCAAGTTCATGAGTTACTTCGTGAATGGATGTGCGACGCGCGACTGGCCGTCCGTGTGGATGCCATGGGCAATGTCATTGGTCGCAAGGCCGGAGTTGGTTCAACTGTATTTGCCGTGGGTTCGCATGTCGATACCGTTCCAAATGCCGGCAAGTACGATGGCATCCTCGGCGTCATGTTGGGAATCGCGGCGGCGGAAGCTCTGGCAGCGCGTTCGTTTCGCCGCACGTTGGACGTGATTGCGTTTTCCGAGGAAGAGGGAGTGCGTTTTTGCTGGCCATATCTTGGTAGCCGGGCTGTCTGTGGGAGCTTGGACGCCGAATTGTTGACTCGTGTTGATAGCGATGGCGTGACCGTCACCCAGGCGATTGGTGATTTTGGACTCGATCCGACACAAATTGCGACATGCGTCTATCCTGCCAGCCAACTCGTTGGTTATCTCGAAGCCCACATTGAACAAGGGCCGGTTCTTGAATCGTTGAATGGTTCACTCGGCATCGTGACCAGCATCATTGGGCAGAGTCGCTATTGGCTGCGTTTTGGTGGTCATGCCGGTCACGCGGGCGCACAACCCATGGAACTGCGGCGCGATGCGTTGGCCTCCGCAGCGGAATTCGTCACACACGTTGAAACAATCGCCAAGTTAACCGCTGGTTTACGGGCAACCGTAGGTTCATTGATCGTGGAGCCCGGAGCCACCAATGTCGTGCCTGGCATGGTGCAGTTGAGCCTGGATGTGCGGCATGAACATGACCACGTGCGGCGTCAAGTCGTACAACGATTGCTTACGAATGCGCGAACGATGTCGAAATCACGGTACATCGACGTCAGCATTGAGCCAACACTGGACGAAGCGGCGGTGCCCTGTGATGCCGCCCTGTCGCGGCGGCTTGCGACGGCCGTGAGCGAAACCGGCGTGCATCCGCACAGCCTTGTCAGCGGTGCGGGGCACGATGCCGTGGTGATGGCGACGCGGTGTCCTGTGGCAATGCTGTTTCTCCGCAGCCCTGGCGGGATCAGCCATCACCCCGATGAAACCGTGCGTCGTGACGATGTGCGAGCCGCCCTCGCCACCATGATTCGCTTTCTTGAGATCGAACTGGACCAGGAGTGACGATGCAGCTTTACGGGCAGACACGGAGTTACTTGGCTCGGGACCATGCGCTGATCGAACCGGGGAGTTTTGTCACGTCGCCGTTGCCGGGTTGGGAAAAGACCCAGTGCGTCATCCTGATTTCGCCGCGAATGGGTGCCCGGTTTACGCAATACCTGGCGATGATGGAACCGGGTGGCGTGGCCGGACCGACGGCGGCAGGCGTCGAGCGATTTGTTTACGTGCTGGAAGGCTCGGTGAATGTTCGGCTGGCTGGCGCCGATGAACGCACGCTGACGGCTGGCGGCTTCGTGTTTACGCCGGCGAACGAGACGCTTTACCTTCGTGCATCCGTAACCTCGCGACTCAACATTTTTGAGAAGCGGTTTGCTCCGCGTGCCGGTTCGCCCATGCCGCGCCGGGCCATTGGCCGCGAACAGGATGTTTCTGGAACGCCGTTTATGGGCGACGAATCGGCTCGCTTGCAGGTGTTGTTGCCCGACGATCAGTCGTACGACATGGCTGTCAATGTGTTTCGCTTTCAGCCCGGCGCGACGTTGCCGTTGGTCGAAATGCACATCATGGAGCATGGGCTGTTAATGCTGGAAGGGCAGGGGGTGTATCGCCTTTCCGACCGTTGGAATCCTGTGCAAGCCGGCGATGTGATTTGGATGGCGCCGTATTGCCCGCAGTGGTTCGTCGCCACGGGAAAGGTGCCCGCCGCCTATCTTTATTACAAGGATGTCAACCGGCACCCGATTGAGACCGTGACGTGAGTGAGTTGAAGAGCGCAGTCAATCAACAGCGATTGACCGACGAGTTGGACCAACTGGCCGAATTCAGCGACGCGGCAGCGCCGGAAGTTACGCGCGTCCTCTACACCGATGTCGATCTGAAAGCGCGAGCCTATCTCAGACAACTTTGTACTGATGCCGGGCTGGCTGTGCGCGAAGATGCCATGGGCAATCTATTTGCGCGATGGCTTGGCAGCGAACCTCACGTGCCCGCTGTCGGCACCGGCTCGCACATTGATGCGATTCCGCATTCCGGCAAATATGATGGCACGGTCGGTGTTCTTGGCGGATTAGAGGCGATTCGAACGCTGCAAACGACCGGTTTTCAACCGCGGCGTTCATTGGAATTGTTGATGTTCACCAGTGAGGAGCCGACGCGATTTGGCCTCGGTTGTATCGGCAGCCGAACATTGAGTGGCAATTGGTCGGCTGAGAAAATTGCCGAGTTGAAAGACGAAAATGGGCAGCGCTTTGATGATGTGCGAATAGCAGCTGGAATTCAAGGCAGCCTCGGCGATGTCAAGTTGCCTGCTGACTACTACTCGTCATTCGTCGAATTACATATCGAGCAGGCATCGCTTCTCGAAAAGGCGAACCTGCCGATCGGCGTCGTCACGGCCATCGCGGCACCGGCGGCGTTGCGCGTACAACTGGAAGGGCAGGGGGGCCATGCCGGCGGCGTAATGATGGCCGACCGCCATGATGCCTTGTGTGCGGCGGCGGAAATTGTGCTGGCCGTCGAACGTGCCGCCAAATCCTCCGGAAGTCCGGACACGGTGGGCACGGTTGGCATTTGCCGCGTGCATCCGGGTGTGGTGAATGGCATTCCGAGCCGGGTGCATATGGAGATCGACATTCGTGATATCGATTTTGATCGGCGCAATCGTGTCGTCGATGCCGTGCGGGCGACCATCGGCGAGGTAAGCCAAAATCGCGACATTGACTCGAAGACGGAATTGCTAAACAGCGATGCGCCGGTCTCGACGGCCGCATCGGTGATCGATGCAACCGAAGCTGCGTGCCAACAACTCGGTCTGAAATGGCAGCGAATGGTCAGCCGCGCGTACCACGATTCGCTGTTCATGGCCGGCATGTTTCCGACGGGCATGATCTTCATTCCGTGCAGCGGCGGTGTCAGCCATCGGCCAGATGAATATGCATCTCCGGAAGCGATTCAGCACGGCGTCGAAGTGTTAGCCCTGACGATGGCCACGCTCAGTGCATAAAACCCATCCGTTGCAACGGGTGGACTTCAATCACGGCGCATGGTTCCAGAGATCAGTCCGAATGGCTCATCCGTCGTGACAAAAACCTCGTTGCGATTTGGCCGGCCGAAGGGCTGCAGATTCCACGGCAACCGGTGGCGATTCGGCATGGTAATCGTGATCTCTTCGATCATGAGGCGTGCGTCCAGCACTGCCGCACCCATGTCATAAAGCGTTTGCTGTACGCCCAAGCTCTTGTGATTGGCGAAACACTCCAGCAAAGTCGTCACCGCTCTTGCGTGCTCGATGTTCCAGTCTTCCGTCGCGCTGTCATATGTCCAATCCGCCGTCAACAGCGTGGCCAGAATGCGATCGTCGGTGTCGGGCAGTGTGGTGAATTGGTCGCGATGAAAGTCGCGGAAGGCTGAGTTGGTCGTTTTCAGCACCGGCAGGTTCTCGATACCAGCTTGGACCAGACAGGACGACCGCGACTGGATCACCCGACACGTGCGTTTGCCGGGATGGCCGGCCATGAATGCTGAGCGATGCGGGTTGCCATCGACGGTTATTCTCTGCCAACATGTCTCGCCGATGGTCACGGTCGTTCGCTCCAATTGCGGGTACTCAGCAAGAAAGTCGCCGGTGTATTGCAAAGCAAACGCTTCCGGGCTATCAAACTCCGCATCGGCGGCAAGAACGTAGACGCGATTTTTCATGGTATCCGTAGCGACCACCCGGCGATTGTCGCCGGCCGTGTAGGCCGATACGAAGTCACCTTCAAGTTGCACGTCGACGGTCCACTCAGTTAGATCGTCCCGGTCGGCCCGGCGGGTAATCCGCGTGAGCCGGACTTGCGACTTTCCGTATGCGTTCTTCGTGAGTACAACGGGCATCCGTGGAGTCTCCGCACTGGTCGAGGGGTCTGTCGCCGATGATACCGGAAGAACGCCAATGGGCGATCCGTAGCCGCCGCGTTTTTTTGCCGGAAGGCGTGCGGCCGGCCACAGTGTTGGTGCGCGACGACAAGTTTGAAGCGGTTGTCGAACATGATGCCACGTTGACCACTGTGTCGATTCACGATGTCGGGGCAAAGTATGTGCTGCCCGGGTTGATCGATTCGCATGTCCACATCAATGAGCCGGGCCGGACCGAATGGGAAGGTTTTGCATCAGCCACCCGCGCGGCGGCGGCGGGCGGCATCACGACATTGATCGACATGCCGCTCAATTCCAGCCCGGTGACGACGACGCTGGATGCATTGAGACAAAAACAAGTGGCGGCCACGGGCAAACTATGGATTGACTGTGGCTTTCACGGGGGCATCGTGCCAGGAAATGCTGGCCAGGTGCGACCACTGATCGCGGCCGGCGTATGCGCCTTCAAGACGTTCTTATGTCACTCCGGCATCGACGAGTTCCCCAATTCGATCGAAGCCGACTTGCGACAGGTTATGCCGATACTTGCGGCGGCCGGCGTACCGCTACTGGCACATGCGGAATTAGTCTCACCGTTACCTGCAGGCATCGAAAACCACTTCACCGCTAATCCGCGAAATTATGCCGCATGGCTGGCGATGCGACCGCCCACTTGGGAAGTCGCGGCCATCAACATGTTGATTCGACTTTGTCGCGAGTATCGATGCCAAGTCCACGTCGTGCATTTATCGGCATCAGTTGAAGCGCGAGATATGGTCGTGACAGCACGAACCGAAGGACTACAGCTGACGGTCGAGACTTGTCCGCACTATCTTTACTTCGCGGCCGGAGAAGTCCCCGATGGCGATCCGCGATTCAAATGTGCGCCGCCGATCCGTTCCGGGTTGCATCGTGATTGTTTGCGGGACATGCTGAGGCACAACCAGATCGACACGCTTGGTTCGGATCACTCGCCCGCGCCGCCGGACCTGAAGCACTTGAGCGTTGGCGACTTGAAGAAAGCGTGGGGCGGCATCGCGTCCTTGCAATTACTGTTGCCGGCCGTTTGGACTGCAATGCGCGATGAGTGCGTTTTCGCCGCGCTGACCTCCCATCCGGCCGCGCTCGTCGGTATGGACAACCGTAAAGGCTCTATCAAACCCGGCTTTGAAGCTGATCTTGTAGTTTTTGACCCTGATGCGGAGTTTATCGTGAATGCTGCGGCACTCCAACATCGGCACAAATGGACGCCATATGACGGCCAGCGATTGCATGGCGTCGTTGAAACGACCTACCTTCATGGCCGCATGGTCTACAACAATGGTGTCGTCGTCGGCGAACCATCCGGACGACTCGTTGAACGCAAGGCGATGTAATGGCTGGCGACTGGCGGTCTCTGAATGTGCTGGCCGATGCTGAAGCCCGAACCGCGCTGTTACGGTGTTGCGGATCACGGCGTTGGGTTGATGGCATGATGGCTCGCCGGCCATTCGAGTCGTCGGCGGACTTGATGTCGGCCGCGGATGAAGTTTGGGCGGCCGTGGACCGGTCCGATTGGTTGGAGGCCTTTGCTGCACATCCGCGGATCGGCGACTTGGCGGCACTTCGTGAAAAATTTGCGACGACGTCGGACCTATGTGGAAGTGAGCAGGCAGGCGTGGCCGAAGCAGGGAACCAAGTGTTGCATGACTTGGCCGATGGCAATCGGCAATACGAAGAGCGCTTTGGCTATATCTTCATTGTGTGCGCGACGGGCAAGTCGGCGGCGGAGATGCTTACGCTATTGCGAGCACGGCTGAGCAATGAGCCGGACGAAGAAATCAAGATTGCCGCCGCCGAGCAGGCCAAAATCACCCGGTTGCGCCTGGAGAAACTATGAGCCACATCAGCACGCACATCCTGGATATATCGCGAGGCAAACCGGCCGTGGGGGTCATCATCGCACTGGAGCAGCTCGTCAACGGCGATTGGGCTCAAATCAACAATGGTGTCACAGATAAGGACGGCCGCATTGCCGCGCTACTTCCGGCGGGCACGGAGTTAAGTGCTGGTGACTTTCGTCTGCGCTTCGCCACCGGCGACTACTTTCATGGACTTGGCCAAGCAGCGTTTTATCCCGAAGTGATCGTCCAAGTGCGTTTCGACGCTCCCGGCGGGCGCTATCACTTGCCGCTGTTGCTCAGCCCATACGGCTATTCCACCTATCGAGGCAGTTGACGTGGCAAACGATTGGTCCAAGGAACTTCAGGCGGCTCGTGAGGCGGCGACAACGGCGACGCGCATCATCCTCGAACATTATGCTCGGTTCGATGCCAAATCGTCGGCTCCGGCTGACATTACCACGCAGACTGACCGCGACTCACAAGATGCGATTTTGCAAGCACTGGTATCGCGTTTTGCGAATGATGCGTACCGGGCCGAGGAAGCGACGCCGACGCTGGCCAGACTTTCCAATTCAGGACGCCGAATGTGGATCATTGACCCCATCGATGGCACTCGCGGGTTTGTAACCAAGAATGGCGAGTTCTCCGTCATGATCGCGCTGTGCGAAGACGGCGTACCTGTCGTCGGCGTGGTCGCGGAGCCAGCGAAGAGCATCGTCACCTGGGCGACTCTTGGAGCCGGTTGTTGGCAATGTTGTGACAACGATGAATCGCACCCCGTTGTCGTGACGAAGTCCGCTGAATTATCAGAAGCAACCATGATCCAAAGCCACACCAAGCCCGGCAAGGAGCCGTCGCGTGAGGTGCAGTTGCTCAAGCCGGCACGTGTCCTGGAGACTTATTCCGCCGGTGTGAAGTTGGCCCGGGTCGCCGATGGAACCGCTGATCTTTACGTCTGCGACTACATGGCGATGAACGACTGGGACCTGGCCGCCGGCCACATTCTTGTGACTGAAGCCGGCGGAATGGTAAGCAACCTCGTCGGCGAACCGCGAAGTTATGGCCGTGAATCGCCCAAACAAATCGGCGGATTGTTGGCGACAAACGGGCGGTTACACGATGATGTTATCAAACGGCTGAAGGCTTCGTGATTACTTCGTTGGCCCGTACAAGCTGCTTCGCAGCATGGCGTGGACTTCCTGACTTTGACGTACGGTGAGAGAGAGCGTGGGCAAGTTGACGCCGAGGTGGCCTTGGCCGCCGCGTTTTTCCCAGCTCAATGGGTCGATGGCGCCGGTGATCATTTCGACGAGGGCCGTGATGTTGTTCACGGTCTGAATCTGATCGTTGGCCATGCCAATGGTGGGAGTGCCGCCGTATGGGCCGGCCCCGACGATGAGGTCGCCGAGGTAGTACACCTTCGTGGTCATCAATTCCTTGGTCTTCAGCGGCGTGGTCACGTGAATGATGTTGTCGCGGACGACGTAGGTGAGGTTCACCGATGCGAGGATCGACCGCAGGGCGGTGCGCGTCATGACCGGCTCGCGGACCGTAAAGTTGATCGGTGAATCGTAGGTGACGCCGACTTCCGTGAGAGCCGCCGCATCCACAATGATTGTGCGGTAGATCGACGTGGCAATATGGTCGATTACAGTTTGAAAGCGTGAACTCTTGTAGTTGGCGTCGATCTTGGTTTCGAGCGACCGAATCATCGCCCGTTCCTGTTCGGTTGGTGCGGAGTCGTCACGACGATTCTTGGTTTTCTCCTTGAAATCGCTGGGGAACGACATGTTGCCATCCATCGGGATGCCGGCATTGTCCACATCGCGCATCATTGCCAGCAGCTTCGGATCCGTGTCCTTGCGATCTTTGTCGGCGGCTTTGGCGGCCTTTTCGAACCCGGCACGACCGGTGAGGATTTGGAGTTCAAATGAGCTGGGATACTTGGCGGAAAGCGTGTTGACGAGCTTGTCGGCGTCGGCGTTCTTGCCTTCTTTTCGCAGCTTGGCGACGGTGGCGAGTCCGTCTTTCACCTTCTGCTTCTGCTCGGCAGCGCGATCCGCTTCGGCCTTTGCGGCCACTTGCTTCGCTTCGTCCGCCTGCCTCTGTTTGGCAACGACTTCGGGCGAGTCCGGGCCTAACTCTGTCACACGGAGGCGATCTTTGACCACGCGCAACAGCATTGACTTCTTGGGCGCGGGCAACGTGGCATCGGCTTCCAGTGCCGCTGCGGCGTCCTTAAGTTTCTGAATCGCCTGGGTTCGATCGGTCTTTTCGAGCGCGATCACATCACGAAGCGTCATGCGGACATCGGCTTCGGTTTTTTGAGCGGCGATTTCAACGAGTTGCTTGTGTTTGTCCAGAGAGTTCTCAGCTTGCGGCGTCTGGCCAGCCAATGGCAATACCAACGTGGCTGTCAAAACCGAAGTGGCAAATCGTCGCATGGCGCACTCTCCCATTCGCGCCGGGGCACCGGCACAACTGCAAGTCTACACGGTGTCGTCATGCACATGGAGAATCGGCGCGGATTTGTATTGCGCGTTGGCGACATCTTCGGCAAAGTTCAACCAGGTTTTGCCAGGAGTAACGGACGTACTTCGCCGGCGAGGAATACGGAGCCTGTAATAACTACAATTTGATTCTGTTTATCCAAAGATGATTGACGCGCTAAGCCGCAAGCGGCGGTCTCTACGGCAGTCATTTCCATGTCGGGACGGATTTGTTTCGCCAGTTCCAATAGACGCTCCGGCGGGGTGGCTCGCGGATTGTCGCCGAATTGACAGAAGATGACATTGTCGAAGGCCGGTAAGAGTGTGCGAAGTATGCCCGGCACATCTTTGTCGGCGGAGCTGGCGAAGATCAGAGTACGTGGGCTCGGCGGAAATGACTCGTTCAGTGTTTCGACGACCGTTCGAGCGGAGGCGATGTTGTGGGCGCAATCCAGGATGGTCAGCGGCGGTCCCGCGAAGACCTCCATGCGAGCGGGCCATTGCACGGTGGCGAGGCCGGTGTGCACGGCATCGTTCGGGATGTTGAGCAAGCGTGCAGCGGTAACGACTAGTGACGCATTCGCCGCCTGGTGCGCGCCGAGAAGATTGATTTCGTATGAAAGCGAGCCGCGAGCGTCAGCGACGGGAGGAGAGACTGGCCATAGTTTGTGCAACTTCTCCGGTCGCTCACGCTCCCGGCTCGCCAAAACGCGGTAACACATGTTGCTTGACTTGACCGTACAATCCATTTCAACACGGGCTGGATCATAGCTGAATCCAAAGTCGCGTTCGAGTTCCAGAAGTGGTGCGTTCCGTTCGCGGGAGATGGTTCGAATGACCTCCGCAATGTCGGGGTCAACCACACCGCTGATTACCGGCACGCCGGGCTTGATGATGCCGCATTTCTCGAAGGCGATTTGGCTGAGCTTGTCGCCGAGGATCGCGGTGTGATCGTAACTGATGCTGGTGATGACGCTGAGAACCGGCGTGCAAACGTTGGTGGAATCGAAGCGGCCGCCGAGGCCGACTTCTATTACGGCCAGATCGACGCCAATCGCGGCGAAGTGGTGAAAGGCCAGTGCGGTGGCCAGTTCAAAAAACGTCGGCGCGTCATCCATCGCGTCGGCGGCGGGGCGAAGATCCGTCAAGCGGTGCGCGAGTTCATTCCGGCTAATGGGTTGGCCGTTGACTTGAATCCGTTCGCTGACATCCGACAGGTGGGGCGTTGTGAACAGTCCAGTGCACATTCCGGCCGCGCGGGCGACCGCTTCGAACATGGCCGACGTGGAGCCTTTGCCTTTACTGCCGGCGACGTGGACGATTCTTAAGCGGTCTTGCGGGTTGCCGATGCGCGAGAGTAGGGAGCGCATGCGGTCGAGTTTGAGATCGTCCGGGCCGGCCGGACGCTTCTCAAAATCGACGCGCTGATACCACCAATGGAGTGCGTCGGCATAGTCCATGCGGCGATTGTAGGACGTGGGTCATTGAATCGGCATGCACACCTGTTCGAGAATCCGATCGCATTTGTCTTGAATGATGTCTGCCAGCGCCGGCAGCGGCTGGCCCTGCGGCAAGGCGTCGCGGATCGCGGCTACCCAGCGCGGGAAAGCGGCGATCAGGGCGAAGCAATCGAGGTCCATCGCTTCCAATCGGGCATGGCGACCCCGTCGTTCGGCGTCGGCCCACATCAGCTTGCTCTTGCCGGAGAGCGATAGGTCATCCTCGGGTCGCAACAGAATCAGGTGATCGACCATGGCCGGCTCGATGTCGAACGCGGCCAGCTTCACTTCGAGGTCTTTGGGTTTGCCGCCGGCGCGGGCCAGGAACAGGCCGATGCCGACTTTCCACGGCTGAGCGTCTTTGCAGCCCCAGTGAGCGAGTGTGAGCGCACCGTAAGTGGGATGATCGCCAAAGGTGCATTCACCGACGACGTGCTGCAAGCGCCAGGGACCGACTTTGACGCCGTTTTCGTGGCAGTATTCCAGAAGCGATCCGAGGCCGGCTTGGAGTTCGCGAGTGGCACCCGTGAGCGCGCCTTCGGGTTCGAGCTTCCGCCGCGCGGTTCGCCGCTCTTGCTCCCACATGTCTGCCAGTGCTTCCGACGTGAGCGCCGACGGCAACGGCGGCGGCATTTCGTCCGGCGTGACGACGGTGAGCGATTTCACCTCCATCACTTCATCCGGCTCGGCTTCGGGTTGCGGCTCGGTCTCGTACATTGCCGGTTGTGGCGTAGTGATTTCCTGGATCAGTGGTTCCAAATTGGAATCCGGCGGTGCCGGTAGTTCGCCTTTGTCGAAGACGATCGTGTCGAAAAGCTGGCGGAATTGAATCAGCATGTCGCGCAGCGTCGGCTCGGTGCGGGCAATGCGCATGACTTGCTCAAACGTGAACGGATAAATCGGCGGCAAACCGGCGGCATCCGGCACTTCGGCGAGTGACGTTCGCAAACGCGCTTCGACGACCTGCATCACCAACTCCGGCTGCGGGGCTTCGAGCCGCAGGGCGTTGATCGTGCCGTACTTGGCGACATGCACCGGGTTGTTCAACCGGTCCTGAATGTAGCCATCCAGCGAGGGCACGAAGCGGTTCCACAGGCCACGCTCGGCGAATACGAGGAAACACATGCCTTCGAGCTGGTGCATGGCCTGCACCAAGCCGGCAAAGAACGACTCGGCGATCTTGTGGCCGTCGTCGCTGCGGCGGGCCAGCAACAGGTCTTCCAATTGATCAAACGCGACCACGACGGGCAGCTTCAAGCCGCGGAACACTTCCATAAGCGCCTTGAACAACGATAACACGAGGTCTTGCCGTGTGGGCCGGACCTTGAACGGTAACTCCGCGAATCCGTTTGTCAGGAACAGCGCCAAGTCGGATTCGTCGTCCAACAGCGCGGCCTTACAGAAGCCCTGGAAGATCGCCCGGCGCATAAGCCCGGCAGTGTTGTGCGTTTCGCTGCTCTCGATTTGAATTGCGGCGATGTCAAAAGCCTGTTGCAGGTCAAGCCCGGCCTCGGTGAGCAGGCGCTGGACGCGCAGTTCGCCGTTGCCACTGGGAGCACTCAGCGCGTTGACGAGTTGATTGCAACGTTCTTCTTCCGAAATGCCGCCGAACCCCAACGCCCGGGCAAAACGATTCATGCCAGTGACGGGGAAGAGTTGCTTCTTTTCAATGACGGAGAGTTCCGGCAGTGCCTTGGCCAGCACCTTACGGCACAGGTCATCGCCGATGGACTCGAGCGGACGGATGCCGCGCTGACGGCCGCCGCCGAGCAGCGTGTCCACGGTCTGATACAGCAGGTACTCGAGAAACTCCGTATCGCGCTGATAAGTTCCGGGCGTGACCAGCAACTTCGGTGAGCCGTCGTCGCCGTGCTTGATGCTGTGCAACAAGTGGGTCTTGCCCGAGCCTTTGTTGCCGAGAAGTGGAATCACCTCGGAGTGAGTGTCGGGGTCGAAGTGATAGAGATCAACCACGGCAAGAAGCTGTTCGCGTTCCGCCGCGAATAGTTCCGGCACGTGATAACGTGCACACGTGTCGTCATCGGGATTGCGGGCGAAGTAATTGCGGAATGGGTTGCCGGCCCGGCGAAGGGCGGTGAGCACCCGATCGGTCACGGGTCGTTCGGCGACGGCGGTCATGGCTGCGGTCCTCCGTGAGCGTAGCAGTCTTACGCGCGGCCGTTCGTGGCCAGCGCTTCTTCGGTTGAATAATCGGGCTGAGCGGGTCGATTGCTGGCGTAGTAGGCGATCTCGTGGCCGATCATCAGGGCGTAACTCGGCTCCGGCATTCGGTACAACGGGCCGGTCCACGGATGCAGATACAGTCGCTCGGCGGCTTGCAGCCGACGCACGGCGTCATGGAACGTACCGATGCTCAAATTCGGTTCGACCAGTTCCGTCTGGCGATACAGTTCGGGCAACGGGCAATCTTCGCCCGCATCGGCTTGCCAGCGCCCCAGGGCATCGACAATGGCGCGATCGCTTTGGTGATCGGTTACGACGAGCGATTTCGGTCCTCGCATGGTCGGCAACGTTTGCTCAATGGTTGCACGCAGGCCATCGAGACTGCCGAACATTCCGTTGACGGTTGATTTCAAGTCATCAAGTTGTTCCTGCCGCGCTTCCAAAGCCCGGACGCAATCTTCGAGGACTTGTCGCGGGCTGGTGCGTTCGAGAAGCATGGCAAACCCCGCGTCGTTGATGATCCAATTCTCGTTGTCGATGCTGAACAGACCTTCGCTGTTTGCACGTTCCGCCGCTTGCCTGCCAATCGTGGATGACGGAAACAACCCCGGCTCCGCACGAACGGCAAACGGTGCCATGCCGCCGCGATCCACGGCAGCTTTGCGCAGCGCTTCGACGATGAGCTTGTCGATTTTGTCGGCCAAGGCTGCGTCCCTGCATGGCGGCGGTCCCCCGA
>JANNLP010000232.1:0-8432 GCA_031396905.1 Gemmataceae bacterium | reverse complement strand
GGCAAATGCGGTTCCACCTGTTCCCAAAGTTTGTCCGACACCACCCGACGCGTCCTGCGTGCCATAGCCGAAACTCCTTTCGGCACATTATCGACCTACACCGCCGATCACGTCAAGCAGGGTTGTGAAACAGGTTCTACGACGCCCACGGTCGGCGGCTTCATGTATGCGACATTGGCGTCAATCGCGGCGGGAGTAACGGTGAGTACCGTGCGTTGGGCCATCATCGACACGATTCACGGGTGGACCGGCTTGCCCCAACCGCACTGGGACTTCGCCCACCTTCAGGACAACGTGGAAGCCTACAACGTACTCAATGAGGTTCACTACAATTTCTATCAATTTCACGGCAATATGTTGGTCGCACTCGTTTTCGCGTATTTGGCTCGGCGCATCCATTCAGGATTCTTCGTCACGCCGATTGGTTGGACGGATCTTGGTATTCTGGCCCTGTCGGCAATTCTGTTTGCAGGATCGCGCGACACTCTGCGCAAGTACTATTCCCGAGTGAGTCGATTGTTGGGTATCGAGTCGACCGACTGCGAAGTCAAGGCCAGCAAACTGATCACTGGACCAAACGACGCTCGACCAGCTCGCCTGGCGTCGAGGATTCGGCGCCGCCTCTGACGCACTCTGCGAAATTCGAGCTAGTCCCGCTTCTGATGAGTTGACAAGTCGGAACCTCCCGATATATTTGAATATGTAGAGGATAGGATGATGACCAAGGCAAAACCAGTCAGATTGCTCAAACTGACGCCGCTCGACGCCCTTGAGCAAGCGGCGGATTGTCTCAAGCTCCTGGCCCATCCCCATCGGCTACGTATGGTGCAGATGCTCCTCCAGGGCCGCTTTGCAGTCGGCGAACTGGCCGAATCCTGCGGTATCCCCAGCCATATGGCTTCGGAGCACTTGCGCCTCATGCAGCGTTGCGGCTTCATGAAAAACGAAAAAGAGGGCCGCAATGCGTACTACCAAATCGTCGAGCCGCATTTGGCACACATCCTGGCGTGCATCGAAAAGCGGTTCGGCGGTAAGAAGGGCTAATGTGTTCTCGCCCAAAACGATCGGAAAGTCGGGAAAATCCGACCTATCATCATGAACTCGGCAAACAAAAAGAAGAGAGGCTTCGCAATGGAACTCCTCATTCCTCTGGCATTCCTAGGAGTTTGGATCGTGCTGCAAGCGTGGGTGCTGCCCCGTTTTGGCGTAAAGACCTGACTGGGCGGAAGCTGTGAGCCGAGTTCGGCTCCAACCACTGTCCGAAACAATGGCATGACCGGTGGCCACAACTCCGAGTCGGAAAGCAAATCACCATGAACATTCCCACCATATCAGCGGGCAAATTGGCAGAGGTTTGCAGAAGCGGCAAGAAGGTCGATCTCATTGACGTTCGTACGCCCATTGAATTCCGAGAGGTGCATGTCCAAGGCGCACGGAATGTCCCTTTGGATCAACTCGATCCTGCGATGATGACTCAGGGCCGTAACGGCTCCACTAACGAACCAATGTACTTTATTTGCCGCTCGGGAGGCCGAGGACAGCAGGCATGCGAAAAGCTCATCAAGGCGGGCGTCTCGAACGTCGTCAATGTCGAAGGCGGCACAACGGCTTGCGTGGAATCGGGCCTGCCAGTCGTCCGAGGCAAGAAGGCTATCTCGCTAGAACGGCAGGTCCGGATTGCGGCCGGTTCGCTTGTACTGATCGGCGCATTGCTGAGCTTTTTCGCTCACGCATATTGGTTCGGACTGCCCGCATTCATCGGGGCAGGTCTCTTGTTCGCCGGGATCACGGACACCTGCGGCATGGGAATGTTGTTAGCACGGATGCCGTGGAATCAGGTTTCCAAGGCTGACGAACGCGCAAGTTCGGGATGACCCAACTCAAAGAGAAGTCGGAGTTGCCAATAATGGTTGAGAAGATGAAGTGTTTCGTGATGCACGGCATCGGCAAGGTTGGCCTGATGGACAAGCCGGTCCCGCGCTCGGGACCGAGCGACGCTGTTGTCCGCACGACCACCGCGCTCATTTGCACCTCCGACGTTCACACCTTGGCCGGCGCGATCGGCGAGCGCAACGATCTGACGCTTGGTCACGAGGCCGTCGGCGTCATTCACGAACTCGGCGAACTGGCCGCTGCCAGTGGTTTGTTCAGGGTCGGTCAGCGCGTGGCCGTCAACGCCATCACGCCGTGCTATGCCTGCGACAACTGCCAACGTGGCTTTTCCAGCCAGTGCGGCGGGTTGCTCGGCGGATGGAAGTTCGCCAACGTCAAGGATGGCAGCTTTGCCGAATACTTCCACGTCAACAACGCCATCGCCAACCTCGCGCCCATTCCCGATGGCCTGACCGACGAGCAGGCCGCGTATTGCACCGACATGCTCTCCACTGGATTCGTTGGGGCCGAATTCGCGAACATACCTATGGGCGGCAGCGTCGCCATTTTCTCGCAAGGGCCGGTCGGTTTGATGGCGACGGTCGGCGCTCGTCTCCGTGGCGCGGGTCTGATCATCGGGGTTGAGTCAATGCCCAACCGCATCGCGCTGGCGAAGAAGTATGGCTGCGACGAAGTTGTGGACTTCACCAAGGAAGATCCCGTCGAGGCGATCATGAAACTCACCGGCGGCAAGGGCGTGGATTCGGCGATTGAGGCCTTGGGCTCGGCAAAAACTTTTGCGGCGTGCGTGAATGTCACTCGCCCGGGCGGGACCATTTCCAACACCGGCTACCACGGTGACGGCGAGAGTGTGCCGATACCGCGGCTGGCCTGGGGCGTGGGCATGAGCGACAAGACCATCCGAACAGGTTTGTGCCCCGGCGGCTCGGAGCGGATGGGCCGCCTGATGCGCCTCATTCAGAAGGGGCGTGTCGATCCTCTCGCGCTGACAACGCATCGATTCCCATTCAAGGACATCGAGACGGGGTTCCGGATGATGCAGACAAAAGAGGATGGGATGATCAAACCGCTGATCTCGTTCGTTTAGTGTCTCGAAAAGAGAGCGTGCTGTCCAAGAACAAGAGTATTGATCATGAAGCTACTTATTGTAGGTGGAGTGGCCGGCGGTGCTTCCGCTGCCGCTCGTGCACGGCGTTTGTCGGAAGATGCTCAAATCGTCCTAATTGAGCGTGGCCCTGATGTTTCGTTCGCAAACTGCGGCTTGCCCTATTACGTTGGCGGCGAAATCGTTGAGCGCAAGAAACTGCTCGTGATCACGCCAGAACAGTTACGGACTCGGTTCAAACTCGACGTGCGCACCCAGTCATCGGTCGAGGCGGTTGACCGCAAGGCCAAAAAGGTTCGTGTCCGTGACCTCGCTTTGGGGCGGGAATACGAGGAAGCCTACGACAAGCTGATCCTTGCAACTGGAGCGGCTCCGTTTCGCCCACCGATTCCTGGCATTGACCTACCCGGCGTGTTCACGCTGCGAAACCTGCAAGACACCGACCGGATAAAGGAGATGATTGACCGGGGCGTGAAGCAAGCCGTACTTTTGGGAGGCGGTTTCATCAGTCTGGAATTGGCGGAAAATTTCGTCCGTCGCGGCATTTCAACGACAGTGGTCGAGAAGAATGACCAAATCCTTACGCCATTCGACAAGGAGATGACCACGCCCATCGTTCAAGAGTTAGCAGATAGAGGAGTCTCGCTGCTGCTCGGTCAATCAGCTGACGCGCTGGAGCAAACCGCCGAGGGCCTGCTCGTCTCTTTGAACTCTGGTAAACGACTGCCTGCCCAACTCGTCGTTTTCGGAGTGGGCGTGCGACCGGAAAACCAGCTGGCGGTCGATGCCGGTCTGGAAGTCGGTCCTCGCGGCGGCATTCGTGTTAACCAGTTCCTTCAGACAGGTGATCCAGACATTTATGCCGTTGGCGATGCCATCGAGGTCACGGACGTTGTCTTTGGCGAGCCGACCCAGGTTCCTCTCGCCGGACCTGCCAACCGACAGGGTCGGATCGCTGCGGACAATTGCTTTGGGCATGCAGTCCGGTATCGGGGAACGCAGGGAACCGCCATCGTTGGCGTGTTCGACAAGACGGCGGCGATGACCGGGGCCTCTGAAAAGGTTCTGCGCCAAGCCAATCGGCCCTTCCGCAAAGTTTACGTCCACCCGACGCATCACGCCGGGTACTACCCTGGTGCGGAAGCGATGACCCTCAAGCTTTTGTTCGATCCAACGAAGGGCCGGATACTCGGTGCGCAAGCCGTGGGTGGGGCCGGTGTGGACAAGCGCATCGACGTGCTGGCCGTGGCGATCCAGGCCGGCATGACGGTGTTCGACTTGGAGGAGATGGAGCTGTGCTACGCCCCGCAGTACGGCTCGGCAAAAGACCCAATCAACATGGCGGGCTTTGTGGCCGGCGGGTTGCTTCGTGGAGATCATCCGCAGGTGGATGTCGAGGCGCTTTTGGTGACTACTGCTGCCGAGAAAGCGTTTCTGTTGGATGTCCGCACGCCCCAGGAATTTGCTTCCGGCCACATCCCCGGTGCCGTGAATATTCCGGTGGATGACCTGCGGGCTCGCTTGGGAGAACTACCCCGCGACCGAGAAATTGCCGCCTATTGTCAGGTGGGACAGCGAGGATACTTGGCGACCCGTATTCTGCTGCAAGCCGGTTTCACTGCTGTGAACATGGGCGGCGGCTTCAAGACATACACACTTTATCAAAAGCAAGTGGAAGGGACGCGCATAAATCATTAGGTCGCGAGCACCGCTCGCTCTGGACGCCGGATTGTGTAAGCTTGCGACTTGGTATCGCCGAATCAGAAAGTAGATGACGCATGCATCGGCACGAACGGCATAAGGTTCGCCTAGAACACTTTTTTTCGCCGACGATGGGCGCGAGAAGTCGCAGATCGAGGTTTCGTGGATTTTGGTTGAATCGGCAGCGATGGACGTCGCAGGCGTCTATACGTGAGCTGGTTTGATACCTGTAAGGCGGAATAAGAACATGTATGTTGCGCACCGTGAGAAGCACCGTACGGACCGCATTGGCTGGCTTCGCGCCGCGGTGATGGGTGCGAACGACGGCATTGTTTCTACCGCCAGCCTGTTGGTAGGTGTGGCAGCGGCAAACGCGGCGAGCGGCGATGTCCTGATCGCCGGAGTCGCGGGACTTGTCGCAGGAGCGATGTCGATGGCGGCTGGCGAGTATGTGTCGGTCAGCTCCCAGGCAGATACAGAAAAGGCCGACCTCGACCGCGAACGAAACGAACTTGCTACTGATGGGGAATCCGAGCGAAACGAACTCGCAGCAATCTACGTCAGTCGAGGTCTTGAACCCTTGCTCGCAAGACAGGTCGCGGAGCAGTTGATGGCGCACGATGCGTTGACCGCCCACGCGCGCGACGAGCTTGGGATTTCCGACATCTCGGCTGCAAGGCCGGTTCAGGCTGCTCTTGCCTCCGCAGGGACTTTCGCTGTCGGTGCAGTGATACCTCTCTTGACCGTTCTTGCCGTGCCAAAACCTATGCTGATCCCCGTCGTGGTTGGAACTTCAATACTGCTCCTTGCGCTACTTGGCGGCTTTGGGGCACGCGCCGGAGGCGCTCCCGTTTCGAAAGCAGCGTTGCGAGTCATGTTTTGGGGAGCACTCGCAATGGCACTTACTGCTGGAGTCGGTGCACTGTTCGGTGCAGTCGTGTAGCGATGCAGTCCAGAGAACACCGCTGAGTGTCGAGTAGCACACAACCAGTATTGCCAAGCACGGCCGGCATTCCAGTGGCACCGTCAAGCAAAGAGGCCTAATCAAGGATTCCTGGAACGTTACTGTCTTGCGAACGCAACACCAACAGCGAACTAACTGGGCGAAAAGCATGCCTGAGAAAACGCGGATTGAAATCGCTCTCTTGATGCCCGCGGTGCCGGATGCTCGCGACAGGTGCGTACAGCGGCTCGGCGACTTGTTGAGGGCGAAAAAAGGAATTGAGGCCGCACACCTTACGGACATGCAAGACAATGCGACCGGCCAAATCTGCATCCACTATAATCCCGACCGAATGTCAATCAGTGAGGTTCGAGATCTGGCCCGACGAGCCGGAGCGGAACTTGATAAACGGTTCGGTCATTTGGTGCTTAAATCGGAACTGATGCACGCTCGCCAGACGCGCGCGGTCGAGTTACGGGCGAGACAAATCACTGGCGTCCTGGAAGCCGCGGCGTCTCATGCTGGTGTGCTGCGCATCGAGTTTGATCGCCAGACCACCCACGAAGCAGTCATCCGAGCCGGTTTGCGAAAGATCGGTGTGATCATCGTTGAAGAGCCGGAAAAGCCGTCGCATGCGGAGCCTATCGGGAAAGAACACAAGCATGAAAATGTCAACGTGTTGGGCGCGGGGACGGAACTCATTTTTGCCGTGCTCTGCGGCGGACTGCTGCTCATCGCCTGGCTACTGTCGTCATTGACCAGCATCACGCCCTGGGTGCCTTGGAGCCTCTATCTGGGCGCTTACTTTTTCGGCGGATTTTTCACGGTTCGCTTAGCGATCGCCAGCATCCGTGCCGGCCGTTTTGAAATCGATTTCCTGATGCTGGTGGCCGCCGTTGGAGCCGCCACGCTGGGAGAGTGGGCCGAAGGCGCTTTGCTGCTATTTCTTTTCAGCCTAGGGCACTCGCTGGAACATTATGCGATGGGCCGCGCCAAACGGGCGATCGAAGCACTGGCCAAACTCGCGCCCCAAACCGCGTTGGTTCGTCGCGGTGACACGACCGAAGACTTGCCGGTGGAACAACTCCGGATCGGTGACACGGCGATCGTCAAACCGAACGAACGAATCCCAGCGGACGGTTTTGTGATCAAAGGTGAAGGCAGCATCGATCAGGCACCGATTACCGGCGAAAGCGTGCCGGTGGACAAGCGGTCCGTCGATGATCCGCTGAAGGCCGCAGCAGACCCCGAACGGCTCGATCCGCAGTATCGTGCCTTCGCTGGCACCATCAATGGAAGCGGTGCTCTGGAGATTCAAGTCACAAAGCTTGCCAGTGAATCCACACTGGCCCGAGTGATCCAAATGGTGAGCGAGGCTGAGACGCAAAAGTCCCCCACGCAACGATTCACCGACAAGTTTGAACGTTACTTCGTCCCCGCTGTGTTGGCGCTCGTTGTCTCGTTGATGTTCGCTTGGGTTGTGATCAACGAACCATTCAGCACGTCGTTCTATCGGGCGATGGCGGTGTTGGTTGCGGCTAGTCCTTGCGCCCTGGCAATCTCGACCCCCAGCGCGGTCTTAAGTGGCGTCGCTCGCGCGGCCCGCGGCGGAGTCCTCTTCAAAGGTGGCGGGCCGCTGGAGAACCTCGGAAGCCTTGGCGCAATCGCCTTCGACAAGACCGGCACGTTGACCGAAGGCAAGCCACGCCTGACCGACGTGATCAGTTCCGCCAGTGTGGCCGAAGACGAACTATTACGCGTGGCTGTGGCCGTGGAAAGTCTGAGCGACCATCCGCTGGCCTCAGCAGTAGTACGAGGCGGCCACGAGCGACTCAAGAACAATTCCGTCTTACAAGCTCAAGACGTGCAGAGCATTACCGGCCGTGGTGTCCGAGCCACCGTGGACGGTCAGCCGGTTTACATCGGCAAGGAAAGCCTTTTCGCCGAAGTGGGAGGCGCGCCGATATCAGATGCATTGCGCGCGTCCGTCGATACGCTGAAAGCCAGCGGGCGCACGACGATGATTGTCCGGCGCGGCGACACTTATCTCGGTGTGTTGGGCCTGATGGACACGCCGCGAGTAGCTGCCAAGAACGCGATTACCCGCTTGAGGGCGCTTGGCATCCGCCGCATGATCATGCTGTCGGGTGACAATCAGCAGGTCGCCAGCGCGGTCGCCAAGGCGGTCGGTCTCGACGAAGCACTTGGTGACTTGATGCCCAACGACAAAGTTGCGGCGATCAAGAAACTCAGCGCAGAAGTAGGCGTGGCAATGGTTGGCGACGGCGTGAATGATGCTCCCGCAATGGCGAATGCTACCGTTGGCATCGCAATGGGCGCGGCCGGCTCTGACGTTGCACTCGAAACCGCCGATGTGGCGTTGATGGCGGACGACTTGAACCATCTTCCTTTCGCCGTCGGCCTGAGCCGGCAAACTAGCCGCATTATTCGCCAGAATCTCTGGATTAGCCTCGGCATGGTCGCCGTCCTTGTTCCCGCGACCGTACTCGGACTGCGATTGGGCCCGGCCGTCTTGCTCCATGAAGGTTCAACGCTCCTGGTCGTTCTCAATGCCCTCCGACTCCTGGCGTATCGAGCCAAATAAATGAAACACACTTTTTGCTGTTTGCGTAGTGCGTCGCTGAGAGTGGATCCAACAGATTGAACGCAGCACTTTGGGCCGGCATCAGTGCGGAACGCTGGGCCTGCCCCAGCGGTGCAAGTATCGCAAGCCGCTCGAAGCGCAATACAAACGCAACAAATCGAAGTAGCAGTGACTTCCAAGGACCC
>JANNLP010000215.1:0-3944 GCA_031396905.1 Gemmataceae bacterium | reverse complement strand
GGACGAGCCATGACTCGACGCCAAGCAATAGCTGCCCAGCGACAATTGCCAACGAGGTAACGACCCATCCACGAGCAGAGTTTGCCCGCCAAAGTTGGCTGCAAGTGACGACAATGGCCACGACGCCGACGAATGCCAATAGCAAGTGCAAGCGCGGGCCGAACGGCGATGATGTGTGTCGCAGCACGGCACCCGCGACGATCTGTGCATAGATCACCGCAATCGCCGTCAGCGACCAAACACGGGCTGCCGCTGAGACGCTGGCGACTCGGAGATTCGTGTCACGCTGGCATAGCAGCGCGATGATCACCGTGAGGCCGAACACTACTTGTGAAAACGAGGCGTGGATCACGGAGAGGCTTTTGCCGAGCATCACGTCGAGATGCACCCGCAAGCCACCGAGCAAGCCTTGGATCATTACGCCGATCAATAGGGCGACTGCCAGAAGTCGCAGACTCCAGCCTGGAGATTGACGGTACGCGGTTGCAATCGAAGTCAACATGACAGCGGCAAGACCAATAACGAGCAGGGTACTCGACGTGATTGACGCGCTAAGCGGCAAGCCGGGTGCCAGGGTCTTGGTTTGTTGGATCAGGTCGCGGTGCAGGTAAAGATATGCGCCGGTCAAACCCATTAAGGCGGCCAGTCCACCCCAGCGCAATTTGGACACTGTTTCCGTCCACCACAAACCAAATGCCAAAACTGCCATGATGCCGCCCATCGACCAACCGGCCAACCGATGCGCGTGTTCGATCAGGAAGCCGCGGCTCGGCTCGCTCCAATTGATCAGCGCGAGATGCCATGGCGCGGTCGGCCAAATCTGATCTTCGATGCCGAACCGAAAACTGGACACGACCGTGCCCAGCGCGAGCAGCACAATGGTGCCCGCGACGGTGACGTTTGCCCAGATTCGTAGCCAACGGCCTGGCATGATTTCTCGGTTATGAATGCACGCGGAGCGGCACGCCTTCGGGCACCACCAGGTTTGGCGCTTGCGGTGCCCAATCTTCGCCCGGAGCACAGTCAGGGCCGCTGTATTCGTATGGTCCGCGCACGACGATCGGGGTCGCCTCGAAGTTGCCGTGGCCCGGAGGGGACGGCGTGCCCCATTCCAGCGTGTTCGCTTTCCAGGGGTTGCGTGACGCCTTCTTGCCGCCGAACAGGCTCAGCACAAAGTTGGCGGCGAATACCAGTTGCGATACGCCCATGATGATGGCCCAAATGCTGATCCATGTGTTCAAGCCCTGCAAATGGGCGAAGCTCGGCGCTTCGACGGGCACGGCATAACGTCGAACCTGGCCGGCAAGGCCGACCAGATGCATCGGGTAAAACGTGCAGTTCGACGAGATGAATGTCAGGAAGAAGTGGACCTTGCCCCACGGCTCGCTCATTAAGCGGCCAAACATCTTCGGGTACCAGTAGTACACACCGGCGAACAAGCCGAAGACGCTGGACATGAACAGCACGTAATGAATGTGGGCGACGATGAAGTACGTATTGTGGAAATACATATCCACCGGCGTCGCCGCCATGAAGATGCCGGACAGGCCACCGATCACGAACATGGCGACGAATGCCAGCGCGTTTAACATCGGCGTTGTGAAGTGGATGTTGGCATTCCAGGTCGTGCCGAGCCAGTTAAACACCTTCACCGCACTGGGCAATGCGATCAGAATTGTAGCCAGCATGAAGCCGGTGCCGAGGCGCGGGTCCATGCCGCTTTGGAACATATGGTGGCCCCACACAATGAAGCCCAATCCCGCGATGCCGGCCACGGCTAGCACCATCGGCTTGTAGCCGAAGAGTGGCTTGCGGGCGAACGTGGACAGGATGTCGGACACCATACCCATCGCCGGCAGGATCATGATGTACACGGCTGGGTGCGAGTAAAACCAGAACAAATGTTGCCAGAGAATCGCCTGCCCGCCGCCGGGTCCCGTGGACAAGTTGCCGAAGGTGGCGCCCGCCGGTGACAGGAAGAACACCGTACCAATTGTCTTGTCGAGCGTCTGGAAGACCAGCGCTACAGTCAACACAGGCAGCGCCATTGCTTGTAGGATCGCCGTGATGAACATTGCCCACACGGTCATCGGCATGCGGAAGAGGGTCATGCCGGGGGCGCGCATGTTGATGATGGTGGTGATGTAGTTCACCGAACCCATCATTGACGACACGCCGACAAATGTCAGCGACACCAGCCACATGATCTGGCCCATGCCGGAACCCATGGAGGCGGGCGAGTCGGTGCCTTCGCCTGCCGGCATCATGATGGATGAAATCGTCGGGTAACTCGTCCAGCCCGATGATGCCGCCCCGCCGTGAACAAAGAAGCTCATCAGCATCAGGATGAACGCCGGCCACATGAACCAATAACTCATCATGTTCAGCTTGGGAAACGCCATGTCCGGCGCGCCGATCATCAGTGGAATCGTGAAGTTGCCGAACGCGCCGGTCAGCCATGGGATGATGACGAAGAAGATCATCACCGTGGCATGCATGGTGAACGCCATGTTGTAAAAGTCCGGCGACATCTTTCCGCCGGCCGATCCAGGGAAGAGCCATTTGCCGATGATGGGAATGTTGCCATCGGGCCAACCCAGCTGCGTCCGCACTGCGAGGGCCAGTAAGCCGCCGAGGAACAGGAAGATGATCGACGTGAACAGGAACTGGATCCCGATGATCTTGTGATCTTGCGAGAAAATATATTTGCTCACGAAGCTCTGTTCGTGGGTGTGCGTGTCACTCATGCATCAATCCTCAACGTGGGCGTCTTCACTTGCTTGCGGTTGCGTCCTTGCACCAAATGGTGGGTCTCGAGTACTCGACCCACCCTACTCAGGGCGCGGCGGCAATATCGGCGGGGTTGCCGCCGTGGCTATCGCTCACCGCCTGGGCGTGTTTCAACCAATCGACAAAATCGGCTTCGGTCGCATGCACATACAACTTGCCGCGCATCAGCGAGTGCCGTGTGCCGCAGTATTGCGTGCAAACAAGGTCAAAGTCGTAGTCGATGTCGTACTTGTCCGAGCCTTCTGGGATGCCGATCTTCCAGACGTCGCCGACTTTTTTCGTGTTGGCCATCGTCGCTTCGAACCACACGGGAATCGTCTTGCCGGGCAGTGCATCCTGCTTCAGTCGCAACTGTGGGAAGAACAAGCTGTGGCCGACATCGCGGGTCTTGAAGTGCAGCAGCACCTTCTGGCCCTTCCAGACGTGGACATCGTTGCCAACGTGGACATCGTCGATGCGTTCGGGAAGGCGCTTGGCGAAGTCGTCCTTTGCGGCCGTTGGATTGGCCTTCCATTCTTCGAGATGCTTCGGCGACGGATAGCGGAAGCGATACTCCCACTGACGCGCCTCCGCGCTGATTTGCAGAAAGCTCTCGCCGCTCCTGATGCGTTCCGCCAAGTGTGTCGGGTATTTGATCTTTGCCCAGGCGTTAATCTGAATCACAGCAAGGCCGACGAGGATAACAGCCGGGATCGCTGTCCAGATGATTTCGAGTTTGGTGCTGCCGTGGGTGAATTGCGATTTGGTGAACGAACCAGCTCGAAAAAGGTTGGCGACCAAGAGTACTTCGGTCAGCACGTAGAAGAAGGCAACGACACCAAGGATCAGCAGGAACAGGTTATCGATTTCCGGTGCGTAACTGGACGCCGCTTTCGGCAGCCACCAGCCCATCCATGGCGAGATGGCCGTCGATACGAAGATGCCCAACAGCACGACGCCGAACACCAATCCCCAAAACCGATGCATACGGAAGCCCTCCAAGCCGCGCGGCCGCGCGGGGGATGGTTATTCGATGACGACGCCGTGCTTGGATTTCAGCTTGGCCCGCAAGTCCGGATAGTGCAGAGCCTGCATAAAGTTGACGAGGTCCCAAATCTTATCGATCTTCTTGGCCTTGTCTTCATCGTTGGGCCGGAGCAACTTGTCGTAACTGG
>JANNLP010000207.1:0-1634 GCA_031396905.1 Gemmataceae bacterium | reverse complement strand
GTAGGCCGATGAACAGCGCTTCCATGTACGAGACGGCCAAAGGATAGCGCGCGAGAAACACTTTGCCGCGCAGGCTGAACAATGTATCAAGCAGCGTGAATGCCAGGCCGAGCGCGAGAATGGCGTTGAGCCGCACCTGATTCTCAAATGGCCCGGTGGTGTTGACATAGGCATAGCCCAACACGAGACCCAGCCAGCGGATCTTGACAGCAATGTTCTCAGCAGCCAGCTCCCAGCGCGGCAGCGTCAGCGGCGGGGTCATGCAATTAGTTTACGAGGTGCGACGATTGGACAGGTAATCAACAAGGACTACTTCGCCGGCAGAATCTTCACCATCACCGCATAAACGAGCCGCTCTTTGTCCTTGTCAGTCTGGTAGCGGGTGAGAATGGGAAAGAACTTGTCGGGAACGGTCGAGTAGGTGATCTCGCCGGCGTGCGGGGCTTTCACGTTGATGCGGACTTTCTTTTCTTTGTCCTTATCTTCGCGGGCCAATACCGTGACGTCGGCGGAAATCTCGTCAACGAGTTTGAATGCGTGCTTCTGATTGAGCTGCAACGTTTCCTTGCTTTGCCGGGCGATCTTCCACCCGGTCAATGTCAATTCCTTCTTGCGAATCTCTTCGGCGATCGGCTTGAGCTTTGGATCAATGACCTTGTGCCGGTCGCTGGCGAGAATGGCCACCACGGTGATTTCAAATTCTTCGGCCCGCAATGGACTGGCGACGGCGAACATGATGATCGCCGTCATTGAAATGATCGACACTTTCATCATGGCACCGGGGTTACTTTATCGATTTGATTCCACCACGCCGGCCGCTTCGGATCGCCGGGTGCCACATTTGGCTTGGACGGGGCATCCGATGGTTCGGATGCAGTGGCCCAGAATTCCGTGTCGCCGATTGTGACCACGTCTAACAAACCGTTCAGCGGCAAAAGACCCACGACGATCATGCCGTCGTCACCCTGCACGCTAAGAATGTTGACGTCGCTGGCCGCGGCGACCTGATAAGCATCATCGGCTGAGTACAAACCATTCGGGTTGCCGTTGGTAGTCTTCGGCAGGAAATTCTGGCCAATCGCGATCATGAACAATGCCGCGATGGCGGCTGCGGCAACTGCCCAACGCGACCAACCGCGCTGACCGCTCGTGCGGTAGTTCACAGCTGGCACTGCGGGCTGCACGCCAGCTTCAATCCCGGCCAACACGCGACCCCAGTCGGCGTCGCTCGGCGCGGGCGCCGCAAGCTTTTGCCACAAGTCAGCATTTTTGTGTGTAAGGCGCTGTTGTGTTTCCAAGTCGGCACGAAGTGTAGCATCGGTGGCGATCCAGCCTTCGACCATGGCGCGGTCGGCGGGGCCTAGTTCACCATCGGCATAGCCGGCGAGGAGTTCGGGTCGCTGCGGGATGTTGTGGTTTGTGTTCATGGCGTTGCGTGCTCGTTCAGGATCGTTTTCAAGCGCTGCCTTGCGTAGAACAGTCGGCTCATCACCGTGCCAATCGAGATGCCCTGCACCTCGGCCACTTCCTTGTAGCTCAGTGCAATCGAGACGGCAGCACAACTGATGCTCGTAAAGCAAATGAATGCAGATTGGGATTGTTGGACGCTGGAGCAGATTGACGGAACCGTCGCG
>JANNLP010000116.1:0-2534 GCA_031396905.1 Gemmataceae bacterium | reverse complement strand
GGCGGAATGACCAGGTAATACAACGGGCGATGGGCCGGGCCGAGGGCTTTGCATAGCTTCGCAAAAGTTGCCGGGTCGCCGTAGTCGCCATCGACATAACCCAACAAAGAGCAGAGCTTGGCATATGCCACCGGGTCGAGTCCGCCGTTTTGTTCAAGGCTCTCCTTGGCCCGTGCTTTGAGTTGGTCGAGTGACCATTGGGAGCGACCCACGCCGATGACAGGCATGTCAAGGTTGCCGCGCCGGATCATCGCCTGCAGGGCCGGAAAGATTTTCTTGAACGCCAAATCACCGGAAGCGCCGAATATGACAAGCGCATCGGAACGGTGAGCAGTCATCAGGCATCTCCAACTGGAGGGGCGACGTTTGTTGTCGTCATGGCAGTGTGAATGCGCCTCATACTTGTCAAACGCATCGGATGGCAATCAGCGTCTGATCATCCGTCAGTGGAGCATTCTCGCAAAAACCCGCCACCTCGGTTCGAATACGGCTAATGCAATCGTCGGCGCTGGCGCGACAATCCAATAGCAACGAATCGAGGCGATCCGTTCCAAAGTACGTGCCTGCCGACGGTGACGCGGCTTCGGTGATTCCGTCGGTGTACAGGAGCATCAGGTCGCCGGGCATGAGGGGAACTACGGCTTGGTCATATGTCTGCCCGGCGAGAATGCCCAACGGAAGTGCGCCCACTTCGTCGAGTGGTTGCACGGTGTCCCCACGAATGAACCGTGGTGGATTGTGTCCCGCCCGGGCATAAGTCAGCGTGCGCTCGATCGGATCGAGCACGGCGTAAAACGCGGTGACAAAACTCTCGTTTCTCGTCGATTCCGTGGCGAGTTGAGCATTGAGATATTCGAGCAACGCCGCCGGCGGGGTGTGCGTGCCCGGCTGCGCATGTGCCGTTGCGTACGTGATCGCCATCATGACGGCAGCGGGCGTGCCGTGGCCCGATACGTCACCAATGAACAATCCCCATTTGCCATCACTTAATGGGAAGAAGTCGTAATAATCCCCGCCGGCCCAGGCGCTGGTTTGATAGTGGACCGCGAGTTCGAAACCCGTAATCACCGGCAGCTTGTGCGGCAACAGCGACCGCTGGATGTTCCCGACAATCTGCAATTCGCGGTCGAGCGTGGCCAGCGCGGCGCTCAGTTCATTGCGCAGCACCAGGTTCTGGGTGCCGCGGCCGAACAACCCGCCCTGCCAATGTAGAATCGGGATCCGTGCATAATCGATGGCGACGCCCGGCGGCAGCAGCAGGATCGTCCAATTCAGCGGCTCGCCGGCGTCGTATTGGGGCAACGCGATCAACGACTGAAAACCCTCGACGTAGAATCGCGCCGGATCATCGGCCTGCAAGCGGGACGGCAGATCGTCAATGATGACTGGCCCATCACCATAAGCAATCTCCCCTAACAGGCCGCCGGTCAACTTGGGCAATCGTTCGCGTTGCGTCCACGGGTTGAAATGTTCAGTGAAACGCGACGACCTCGTGATGAGGTAGAAGGGCCGGTCCACATTGCGGCGCGACACCGACACGAAGTCTTTGATCGCAATGAGGTCGCCGATGCCCTCCCAGTAGATTTCGACGAGTTCTTCCGGGTCAGTGACACCCGAGATGGCTTTCATCGTTCGATCGATGATGGCCAACTCCTCCTGCCACGGACGACTCTTCATCATCATTGCCAAACTCCGAGTGCTTCAAATGACAACGTTCATGCCGCCGCGAATGCGAAGCAGATGATAATTGGGCGGGCAGCCAACGTATTCTACCGAAACGGACTTGCGGATTTCCCTTGTCGCCGACACGAGCACTCTGTCGCTAGCCGAGCCAGCCGTTGGTAAACCCGGCTCAGCGCAGGCCTGGCACGATATGTGGGGGCGATCAGGCTGATCTCCAGGTCGCAAGCCGTGGCGCCTTCTCCCAGCTCGATTCAGTTGTCAAAGAACACTTTCACTGGCGATTAGCCACCAGCCCCGCGGTCCCGATCCACAGACCCCGATCCTAAATCCTCGATACTCGATCCTCGTCACACAACTCCCTCGCCCCCGATAGCCGCCCGCGCGCACTCCCACGCGCTGGAAAGGGGATGCCGCGGGCACTTGGGGTAATGTGGTCACGCTCGCCGCGACCGCGGCGGCCGACCTGGTTGCCACACTCGAGGTGGGCGCGTGTGGCGCTTTGTTAGTGAGCCGAGGTCGGCTCATTTGTCGCTGATGGCGAGGGGGTGGGTGGTGAGTTCGTTTGAGCGACAGATACGCCGGATCGTGTTGTCCCGCGGCATCGCCTTTCAACAGACACCAACTCATCCGGGGACTTCGTTGACTTTGCAGATGGGCAACCGATTCCGGCGCATGGTCATCCAACTACAGAATCAACTCGATCCACGGACCTCTATACTGACGCCAGGGACGGACTGGATCCAAGCCCGCCATTTGCGTCAATTCATCGGCTCCGGAGGCCGATACACGATAGTATACGTTATTACACTACTAAAGTCAAGAACGGTGACAAAGAAATTCCGCAGTTCGGC
>JANNLP010000111.1:0-6701 GCA_031396905.1 Gemmataceae bacterium | reverse complement strand
CGCGGAATGATGATGGTCAACCAACCTGTCCGCATCGGGAAGGCCACGGGAGCCGGCGGTGAACTTTTAGGCCGCATCGGCGCCGACGGCGTACCATTTGTTATCGGCGCGCGTCACACACAGACACCGAAAGACGCGGGCGTGCTGTACCTGCAAATTGTGCCAAGTCCTTGGGGCACGGCTTCGGCCGGTGAGTACCGGGTAACGATCACCACCGGCCTATTCGCCGATGAAAGCAACACCGATGAGTGATTGAACAGATTGAGCGCGTCTAATTCGCTTACGGCAATTCCACGGCTTCGCCGCCGCGGCGGGTGCTGATGGCTTTGAGAACGCTCAGTGGAGTGGCATCGACGAGGAAGCGGACGGAGCCGTCGCACATGGCGGCGTTGGCGCCGCCGGTGTGGGCGCTGCCCATGGAAGTGAGGCGGTCGTCGATGGCGGGGAAACTGCCGACACCTGCGGTGGTCGGCACCTTCCAGTTGACGGGAACGCCGCCACCGATGAGGTAGTCGGCCACCGAGTTAAGCGGTTGCACCCAGGCCCAGCCGCCCCATTCTTCGATGGGATAGGCCGGATAAATGCGGTTGAACTCGGGATCGAAGTGGTGTCGTTCGGAGAAAAAGAGTGTGTTCGACGTGCCATCGCTGACGTCGGACATGCGCACCTTGCTGTTGATGTAGAAGATGCCGTCGTGTGTCATGTTGGAATGGAAATAGCTGCGCTGGCCGGAGTTGCCGCAATAACTGTTCATGGCGAAATAGCGCGTGGAGCCACCGGTGACGACTCCCTGAATCAGGTCCTTGAGGTTATCGGCCGGGCAAATCAGAATGCTGATCAACGTGGCCGATGCGCCGGACGTGGGACTGGTGGACAGGTTGCTATTGATGTTGGCGCGGTTGAAATCCCATTTGGCCTGCACGTTGCCCTGTTCAAAGAATGGCAGCATTTCGATCATCAGGTTTCGGCTGGAATCGGTGGTCGAGAAATACGGCTTGGTAGTCGCATTGCTACCGAACGGGTTGGTATCCCAGGCCAAGCCGACCGGGAAGCGGCCGACCGAGTCATGGAAATTGTGGGCCGCGAGGGACAGTTGATGCAGCGTGTTGCTGCACTTGGTGCGCAAGGCGGCCATCCGCACTTTTTGCACGGCGGGAAGCAGCAGGCCAATGAGAATGGCGATGATAGCGATGACCACGAGCAGTTCGATGAGGGTAAAACCGCGACGACGCATGGATGTACTCCTGTACGAGCGCGCAACTGGGGAAGAAGCTATGAGCAGCCAGTCGGCACTTTTACCATTGTCTAATATATGGAGCAAAACTCAAGTCACGAATCATCCGGCAGGGGGGTGGCACCCGCGGCGGGAGTGCCTTTGCCGGCCCGCACATAGTCGGCCCGCTGGCAGGCATACTCCTTTGGCGTGAGTTGTTCCAACGGGTCGCCCGTTTCGCTTCTCATTTCTTGACCGAAAATCTGTTTGAGGAAGGGGATACACCAGCCGCATCCCGTGCCGGCCCCGCCGCACTCCGACATCTGGCTCGGCACCTTTGGTAAGTTGTGCCGGGCGAAGTTCACCAACTTGCGCCGGGAAACGTGAAAGCAGTAGCAAATCTCGTCGTCAAGATTCATGGCAATTTCTCGAATCGCGCGCCACGAAAACGGTACGGATTGCGTTTGGACCCCGGAGGGGTCGCAGCCATTAGCCCCGGGTCGCGCTTCGCGCGCCGGGGGGATTCGTTTACAAAAACCTTCCGACCCCGGAGGGGTCGCAGCCGCTGCGACCCCTCCGGGGTCGATTTTTTTTTGTTGCCGTCGTTCCCGGTGGTATCGCTGCGCTCAACCACCGGCTAATGGCTGCGACCCTTCCAGGGTCGAAAACAATTCAAAACCGACTTTGCCGCCTCAGCAGATAGCCGAGCAGGGCGGTGTCGAAGCCGACGCCGGTGTGCGTCGGCACGTAGTCGATGCGGGCCTTGGCGCAGCTGCTACTGTAGAGTTCGCGGAACTCGTTCACGGCTTGCAGATAATCGTCTTTGATACCCTGAGCATCAACGGTGAGTTTGTCGGGTGACTCCACATCGGAGAATTCCACGGTGCCGGTGAACGGAAATTCTGCCTCGGCTTCATCAAGCACATGGAAGACAATCACTTCGTGGCCACGATGCCGGAGGTGGTACAGGCCTTCCAACACCGGCCCGGGATCGGCAAGTAAATCACTGAACAACATGACAAGGCCGCGCGTCCGCGTGGTGGCGGCAACGCGGTGCAGACAACCGGCGATGTCGGTGGGGCCGGTCGGTTTCAAGCCGGCCAGCAGCCCGAGCATGGTGGGCAGTTGCGACCGCCGGCTCTTCGGCGGCAGGCTCGCGCGAATTTGCGTGTCGAAGGTGATCAACCCGACGGGATCCTGTTGGTGAATCATCAGGTAGGCCAGCGCCGCGGCAAGGCATATGCAATAGTCAAACTTGGTCATCTCGCCGCGATAGGTGTAGTCCATGGACGCTGATAGATCGAGCAGCAGGTAGCCGGTAAGGTTGGTCTCGGCCTGGTACTTCTTCAGATAATATTTGTCGGTCTTGGCGTAAACGTTCCAATCGAGATCGTTGAGATCGTCTCCGGGCACATACCGGCGATGCTCGGAGAACTCGACGGAAAAGCCATGAAACGGGCTGGCGTGCAACCCCGAGAGAAACCCCTCGACAATGAACTTCGCCTTCAGGTCCAGCCGGGCCACCTGGCGAATAACATCAGGCCGGAGGTATTTTTCGGCGGACATGTGACGACCTAACGCCAATCGTGTTTATTTGGCGGATTGTTGGCGGGCGGCCAGCCATTTCTGAAACGACTTGGGACTCTCACCCCAGCGCTGGCCCTGCAGCAGTCCGGCAACGCTGATGTCTTCATCAAGATCGGGCCAATGCAGTCCCGCACCATCGGCCAGCGGAAGCCAATTTGCCCGTTCTTCCGTCGTGCCATTCACCAAACGCGGAAACCACATCAACGGCACCGCGATGGTGCGACCGTCAGTCAACTCGACCGTTAACGTGTCGTCATCGGTTTCGACGGAAGTCGCGCGCACGGCCGCCGCTTCAATTGTCGAAGTAGTCATGATGATCCGTCACACCTCGGCACTGACTCATTGTAGGTGACGGGCACGAAAGAACTGAGATTTCGAGCCTGAAAGGCTCGTTCTGTCAGCCCGGGCCGCAGGCCCGGGTCTTGGCATAAGTGGATTTCGAGCCTGTAAGGCTCGTTCAACGCAAACGCAATGGCGGCATGAACGGTCCTTTCAGGACCGAAGACATGCGGTGATCTTTACCCTGGCCTTCGGCCAGGGCTGATAGAACGAGCCTTTCAGGCTCGAAATTGCCCCATTCATCGATTTGAGGCTTTCATCTCGCCGACCAATTGCTTGAAATCCGCCCGGCCGAGCAGTGGGGCCAAGTCGGGGTTGGCTCGCAGGTCATTGACATCCTTGAAGCCTTGAGCGACGGCGCGGCGTAGGAACAGCACGGCGCGGGCGGCGCGGTGTTCGGCCAGGGTTTGATCTTGGGTCGATCGTGTGGAAGCGCCGGCGAACGCGGCGGCGGCGGTCAGCAGCTCCGCAGGCGTGCAGTCGGCATCGGTGAGCGATTCGACTTGCAGGAGCGCTGACTCTGTGTCGCCGGTCATGGCTTGCGCGGTCGCGATTTTGAGTTGCGCTAGGCGGGTGCCGACATTGGCCGGTGCGTTGCCTGTTCTGTTGCGGATCAGCAGCATTCCGATCATTAGCACCACGATGGTCACGCCGATGCCGATTATGTTGCGGTTGTTCGATCTCGGAGTCCGCCTCGGCGCAGGTGGCGCGGCTTCTAACGCTGGATCGTCCGATTGCACGACGATCATGGATTTGACGTTCGTTCCCGTGCGCAATGATTGCAACTCGATCATGACGTCTTCGAGTTGCTGCAGACGGTCGGTTTGATTCTCTATCATGCGGCGTCCCTGCCGGGCCTAAGATCGGCCGCTACTTTCCCCGATTTTGCTGGAACGGGCAAGGCCGGCTGAGAAAATCGCCGAATGCAGCCATAGGATGCACTTCATGCACGGTATGGGATTGATGCTGTTGGCGTGTTTCGTGGCGGCCGACGCTCCGCGATTCGAGGCGTCCGTCGCGGCAAAAGCGGAACCGGTGGTGGGTGAACTGTCAGCACTACCTGCCGATCTCATTGAACTTCGGCGCGTCGGCGCGGTGCGTCCGATGCCGCCCTGGGATCGGCCGCACCTTTTGCTGGCCAACGGCGATCGCTGGCCGGGGCAGGTGCTGGGCATTGCCGATGACAAGCTGCGCTTCGCGGCGGACTTCGGGAATAAACAGGAACTCACCATACCGTTGTCGGCCGTTGTGGCCGTTTGGCTCACGCCGCCGCGAGCGGAAGCCGAGCCGAAAGCAAGTGATTTGGACCTGGCGGCGCGGAAGCGATCATCGGATGAACTGACGTTGATCAACGGCGACGTTGTGCGGGGCACGATTGTCAGCTTGGAGAAAGGCGTCATCGCCGTTGATACGACTGGCGGCACGAAAAAGCTGCCGGTCGAACGTGTCGCCGCGATCTCTCTGAGTTCGGACCTCACGCGGATTGTCAAACCGAAAGGCACGTCGGCGCACGTGGTGTCGGCGAATGGCGCTCGCGTCACGTTGACTGAAACGATGGTGCTGGATGGCCGCTTGGTTGGCAAATCGGCCACGGGACAGACCGTGCGTTTATTACTGGCTGATGTCGTGAGTGTTTCGATGGTTGGCGGGCGAAGTGTCTACTTGTCCGAACTCAAAGCGATTCAATACGAACACACGCCGTACCTGAATTTGACATGGCCACTGACGCGCGACCGCAACACGGCGGGCGGTTGGATGCGGCTGGGCGGCGAAACATATGATCGCGGCATCGGCATGCACAGCCAGAGCGTGGTCGCGTATGCCGTGCCCACGGGTGCGACGCGCTTCGAATCGTGGGTGGGTTTGGATGCTGTGGCCGGAGTGCGGGGGCGAGTGACAGTCGTCGCCAAAGTTGATAGTCGGGACGTGTTCGGACCCGTGGAACTTTCTGGCGGGCAGCCTGGGAAACGAGTCCTGGTCGCACTGAAGTCGGGTGCAAAGGAATTATCGTTACATGTGGATTTCGGTGCCGGTGCCGACGTGCAGGACCATGTCAATTGGGCGGATGCGCGGTTTGTCGGGTCGGCCATGAGTCGTCCATGAGAGCTGCGCGGGTGTTCACGATACTTGCGTATGATGCTGGTGTTCAGAGAACTAGGGCCATGCGGTTGGCAATGTGCCAATCGCCGCGGCTCGGAAGCTTGATCGCACTCCGAGGAGATGTTGAGTATGTATCGCAAACTGGCCGGCTTGGCTGCTCTGGGACTGTTGTTCTGCGCCGCTGCCGCCATGGCCGCCGACGTGAAGGGCAAAGTCGCCAAGGTCAATGAGACCGACAGCAAAATCACCCTGACCGTGGACGGCAAAGACACCGAATACACGGTCCACAAAGACTGCAAATGGCCGAAAGTAAAGAACAAGAAGGACGGCTCGGAAAAGGACCTGGATCTGAAGGGTCTGGCCAAAATGGTGGAGCGAGCGAAGAACGCCAAGGATAAGAGCGTATCCATCGAGATCACGGCCAAGGTCGAGAAGAAGGACGGTAAGGAAGTCGTTACAGAAATCAAACAGGAAATGGGCGGGAAGAAGAAAGATAAGAAGGACAAAGACGACAAGAAAGACGGAAAGTAAGCGTCATCCCGATGCTGAAACGACGGCCCGCCATTTTTGGTGGGCCGTTTGTTTGCGCGGTTAGAATAGCGCGATGCTGATGCGGGCGGCGAGCCGGGCGTTGGCGACGATCAAGGCTTGATTCGATTCGACTGTTTTGCCGCCGGAGAGTTCCGCCAGGCGGGCCAGCACAAATGGTGTGATCGCCGGGCCGGTAATGTTGGCGATGGCGGCGAGTCGCTCCGCTTCCTGCAACCAATTGTTGAATTGAGCAGGGTCCAAGGCCAATGCTGCCGGCGGCGGCTGCGCGATCACTACGCCGGCACCGCCGAGTTGCCAATGTGCTTGGAGCAACTTGGCGATAGTGGCGACATCATCCGCGCGGATCGGAGCCGGCAAACCGCTGGACGTGAGATAGAACGCCGGGAATTCATCGCAACCGAAGCACACGACGGGCACGCTCAGTGTCTCCAACATTTCCAGCGTGTTAGGCAAATCGAGCAGGCTCTTGGCCCCGGCACAAACAACAGCGACGGGTGTGCGTCCTAACTCGGTGAGATCAGCGGAAACGTCCCACGCATTGGTTGCGTTTTTGTGCACACCGCCGATGCCACCGGTGGCAAACACCCGAATGCCCGCGGCATCGGCCAGCGCCATCGTTGCCGACACGGTTGTCGCGGCCGTACGTCCTTGCGCCACGGCATTCGCCAAGTCGCGGCGGCTGGCTTTCAGCACACCGGGCGTCTTCGCCAAGTGCTCAATCTCATCCTCGGTTAAGCCAATCGTGGGCACGCCATCGAGTACGGCAATGGTCGCCGGCACCGCGCCTTCAGCACGAACGGCCGCCTCGGATTCGCGCGCTGTCCGCACATTGGCCGGGTACGGCAACCCATGCGCGATTAACGTAGACTCGAGCGCGACAATGGGTGTGTTTGCGGTACTTTTGCAGCGG
>JANNLP010000056.1:0-14103 GCA_031396905.1 Gemmataceae bacterium | reverse complement strand
TGTTTTCCGAATCCGGATTCAGATCCTTGGCCAGACCAAAGTCCATGACTTTGATGCGCTCGCGCGGCGTGTCCGGCTCCACGATCATGATGTTCGACGGCTTCAAATCACGGTGGATGACCCCGGCATCGTGTGCAGCTTGCAAGGCTTCGCACAGTTGCCCCAACATGCGGCCGACGCGCGGTGCTGTGAAGCGTTTGTTCTTGCCGAGTAGCGTTTCCAGATTCGCGCCGCGGATGTACTCCATGACGATGCATGGCCCGAGCGGATCATCGAGCGACGCTTCAAACAGCGACACGATGTACGGATGTTGGATTTTGGCCATCAAGCGTGTTTCACGCTCGAAGCGCAAACGGAACTTTTCGTCCACGGCCACATCGTCGTGCATGACCTTGACGACGACCTGGCGATTGAGATCGAGTTGTCGGGCGAGATAGACGCGCCCCATGCCGCCCTCGCCGAGCAGTCGGGTCACTTCATATCGCTTGAGGAATGTCCGCCCGATCATGTTTCGGTGTCTCGGTCGCGGACCCGACCGTGATTACGGTCGATCAGCGCGATGGGTGGGCCTACCCGTGTAACAAACCTAGGTCACGAAACGCAGAGGAGCCAACTTTGGACAGCGCTTAGATGATCTTGGCCAAGGTGTTACGGGCGCGTGGTTTACGCCGTGAAACAATGGAATTGCCGCAAGGGAACACAAAAAGGACGGAAAAGTAAGGGCGCAAAAAAAGAGCGGGAGGCCAGTTGGCCTCCCGCATGAATGACCTAGTAGTTTCCGCCGCCACCGCCGTAACCACCGCCGCCACTTCCACGGCCGCCTCGGCCACCACCGCCGCCGCCGTAGCCACCTCGGCCGCCGCCACCGCCGCCGTAGCCACCACCACCGCTGCCGCCCCCGCCGTAACCGCCGCCGCCGCCACTCCCGCCATAGCCGCCGCCACCGCCGCCGTAACCACCACCGCCACCGCCGTAGCCGCCGCCACCGCCGCCACCGGTGCGCGGTGCACGCGGTTGAGCTTCATTGACGGTCAGGGTTCGGCCCTGGAACGCAGCGCCGTTCATTTTGGTCACGGCCTCTTCGGCCCCAGATTCCATCTCGACGAAACCGAAGCCGCGGCTACGGCCGGTTTCGCGGTCTACGATTACTTGCGCCCGCGCCACGGTGCCACACTCCGAGAAAGCTTCGCGGAGTTGATCCGAGGTGCATGTGAACGGCAGGTTACCAACGTACAGATTCTTCGCCATGATCTTCAAACGGTCCCGTGAGAAAACGGGACTCCTCCAAACGGTCTTGCTGACAGCAGACAAAATGCGGCGATCAGTGAGGGAAGTGAGAGCAGCAGCGACTTGATTTCTCGGAGGCAGTGAGATTTGCAGCTCAAAACAGAATCCAAGCGGACCAAGATAGCCGAGCAGACCAACCAATTCACCCTCGTCACACGCGGACGGCACCGACCGCCCGTACTTCGGACTATAACAACCCGCATGTCCGATTGCAAGGGTTTTTAGGGGATTTTTGACGATTTTGAGCGGATGGGTGATTGAAAACCACTACTGGGCCAACCGCCTCGCCGAATCATGAATCCATCATCCCACTTTGCGTTCGCGCTCGATGAATGTGGTGTCCACTTTACCTTCGACAAATGCCGAGTGACTCATTAACTCGCGATGTAACGGGATCGTGGTGGCGATGCCTTCGACGACAAATTCGCGCAAAGCTCGTCGCATGGTGGCGATGGCTTCGGTACGTGTGGAGCGATGGACCAGCAACTTCGCAATCAACGAATCGTAATTCGGTGGCACGCGGTAACCCTGGCACACATGGGTATCCATGCGCACGCCCGGACCGCCGGGCGGAATCCAGCGCGTAATCAGGCCCGGCGACGGGCGAAAATCTCTGGACGGGTCTTCAGCATTGATGCGGCACTCGATGGCCGCGCCGCGCAGCACGATGTCCTTTTGCGTGTAGCCGAGCTTCTCGCCGGCGGCGATGCGGATTTGTTCGCGCACTAGGTCGATCCCGGTGACCAGCTCCGTGACCGGATGCTCGACTTGAATGCGGGCGTTGACCTCAATGAAGTAAAACTTGTTGTCCTTGTCGAGCAAGAACTCGCAGGTGCCCGCGGAGTAATAGTTGGCGGCATGAATGAGCTTCACGGCCGCGGCGCAGATCGCTTGACGAGTTTTCTCCGGCAGATTCGGTGCGGGCGATTCTTCCACCAGCTTCTGATGTCGCCGCTGGAGGGAACAATCGCGCTCATACAAATGCACGACACTGCCGTGGCGGTCGGCGAGAATCTGCACTTCGATATGTCGCGGTTGCTCGATGTATTTTTCCAGATAGACGGAGCCGTCTTTGAATGCCGCTTCGGCTTCCTGCTGTGCGGTCTTGAAGCCGGCAACTAGCGACATGTCGTTGCGGGCGACGCGCATGCCGCGGCCACCGCCACCGGCCACGGCTTTAATTAACACCGGGTAACCAAACTTCCGGGCAATTTCCAGTGCCTGCGCTTCGGATTGAAGGATACCATCGGAGCCTGGCACCACGGGCACACCGGCCGACACGGCTAACCGGCGAGCAGCGTCCTTGTTGCCGACTTGCCGCATGGCCGCTTCGGGTGGACCGATGAATTCAATGTTGCAACTGCGACACACCTCGGCAAAGTGGGCATTCTCACTGAGGAAGCCGTAGCCCGGATGAATCGCCTGCACGTTGGCGATTTCGGCCGCCGAGATGATGCGCGGAATTTTGAGATAACTTTCGGCTGACGCAGCAGGGCCAATACAAATCTTCTCGTCGGCCGCATCCAAATAAGGCGCGCCTCGATCGGCCTCGCTATAGACGGCGACGCATTCAATGCCCAAGTCATGGGCGGCACGAATGACTCGTAGAGCAATCTCGCCGCGATTGGCAACCAGAATTCTTTGGAACATGCTATGACTCTGACGTTACGCTTCTGCGATGCGTCGCTAGCCCAAGTCCACTCGAAACAGTGGCTGACCGTATTCGACAGGGTGGGCGTTATCGACCAACACTTCAACGATGGTGCCGGCGCATTCGGCGGCGATGTCGTTAAAGATTTTCATCGCTTCGATCTTACAGACAACGGAGTCTGGCCTGACTTTGCTGCCAACCTTCACGAACTCCGGATCTTCCGGACTCGGTTTGGCGTAAAACGTGCCCGGCGTCGGGCTGGTGATGACGTGATACTTCTTGTTGTCAACGGCGGCGGGTGTGATGGGAGCATGAGCGACTGGAGCCGCGGCCGGCGCCATTGCCGGTGCGCTCGATGCGACGGCTGCCATGGTGACCTTGCCACCCTTGCGGAGCCGAATGCGGCTGTCGCCGTCGTGCAGGTCGATTTCGCTGAGATCGTGATCGCCCATCAGGTCGATCAATTTCTCAACCGTCGCCACATCAAACGGTCGAGGTGTGCGGCTCGGTTTTTCAGATGCCACCGCAGTCTCCTTCTATTAGATGAAGGCTGATTCCATATCGCGCGGCAACGTCGATAGCATTTCGTAGCCGTCGGGCGTCACCAGCACATTGTCTTCAATCCGGATGCCGCCCCAGCCCGGGATATAAATCCCCGGCTCCACCGTCACCACGTTGCCGGGTTCCAATGTGTGCTTTGAATCCAATCGCAATGTTGGACCTTCATGCACTTCCAGCCCGATTCCGTGGCCTAGCGAGTGGGTGAAACGGTCGCCAAAACCTGCCTTTTCAATGGCAGCCCTTGCGGCCGCGTCCACGGATTTGCCCTCGGCACCTGGCCGAATTGCCGCGAGCGCTGCTTCACGACCGGCCAACACCGCTCTCCACGCCTGATCAAGACGTGGTTTGTCCAACGGCGGTGCGTTAACGGATTGAAACAATGGTGTATGCGGGATCACCACGCGGGTCAAGTCGCTGCAATAGCCGCCGACGAAAGTACCCCAATCTACTAATACCCAGGCACCAGTTGAAACGGTTCGCGTGGTGGCTGGCGCGTGTGCCAATGCCGAGCGTTCGCCGACGGCCGTGATCGGTTCAAAACTCGCGGCGCGGCCACCATGTTGACGCATCAACATCTCAATGCGATCCGTGAGATCGTATTCGGTATCGCCGGGCCGAATGTCGACGCAAAACTGGCGATAGGCACTCTCCGCCGCGACAATTGCTTTGCGAATCAAGCCGATTTCAATATTGTCCTTCACCATCCGCAGCGCTTCGACGAAGTGTTTGGTCGAGACCCATTCAATTGTCTTGGCCTTCTCCTGCAGCGCATGCAACTCGCCGACGGTCATGCGCATCGACTCAATGCCGACCTTGCGATAACCCATCGGAGCCAAAGTTGTGGCGAGGAACTCGACCGTCGTCTGCCCGAGGGGGCGAATGGCCGCGGCCAGGTCGGCACATTCCTCGGCGATCTGTTCCGTGAATCGGGTGTCGGTGACCAACGTGGATTTATCGCGGCCGACGATGAGATAGGTTGACCCGCCCGTGAAGCCGCTGAGATAGCGCACGTTGCAATCGGCCGAGACGACGAGTGCGTCCAGCCCCGGCTCAAGGAGAAGTTTCACCAGGCGTTCACGGCGTGAAGCGTAGTCCATCAGCATCCGACTTGCGTTTCCGACGAGGCGACGGTATGTGCGAAAGGCTACGGCCACGCCCGGCCGAAACAAGGGAGCCGACCAATGCCCCCCACCACTGTGGACCGCGATACGACGTCGCCGACAAGTGAGATGCCGCTGGAACCGGAGCGGATTGCCTTGCGCTCGTCGTTGCCGAGTTTACCGAAGCCGCCGTCGCTTGAACCTTTACCTGGGTTTCCGTCGTACGACGCGAATGTCGAATCACCGCGCAGCTCGTTTGCCGATTTGCTGCCAAAGTTGGATCCGGCAATGCGAACTGCCGAGCCAACAACGGCCTCCGAACCTGAGAGTCGGGTCGAACCCGTCGCGTCGGAAAACCTGGACATTGCTTACTTCCCAACTCGGGCCATGCTGCCGGAGTTAACCGCACTGTCACTGATCAGCGCCGGTTGGATCTTGGGTGTGATGCCGCTGCTTTCCGCGTGGTGGCAATCGTGGGAAGTGTATTCATCGGTGCCTGGAGCCTATGGTGCGTACGTACTGGTCCAATGGCTCTTCCGCGTTATCGGCGGCGGCTATCGATTGACGCACAAACAACTCTTCCGTGTCCACGCCGGCCCTATGGCCAATCCCGAACCGCTCGAGTTGGCCAGCATCGCCAACGTGAAAGTTGATGCGTCGATCCTGGAGAAGTGTCTGTTTGTTGGTCGTCTCCGCCTGACGTTTGAGCGCGACGTGCATTCCGAAGTCGTCCTTGGCCCAATTAGCTGGCCGCGTCGCCGCGCGATGACTATTGAGGAAGCCGTCGAGTTGGCACGCGATGGTTCGGTGGTGGGTTCACGTGTGGCCGCATGATAAACTGGCGGCATGACTGAAACGATTAATCTCGATCACAACGCGACGACTCCAGTGCTGACAGAAGCCTGGGAGGCGATGCGGCCATTTCTCACGTCAACGCTGGGCAATCCCGCGAGCGCACATTCACTTGGCCGCAAGGCACGACAAGCGCTGGAAGAAGCCCGTGAACGCATCGCCAAGCGTCTGGGTGCCGACGCCGACGAGGTCGTATTCACCAGCGGCGCGACCGAAGCGAACAACCTGGCAATCCTGGGTTTAGCGCAACCCGGTATTGCCAGCACCGTCATCGAACACCCCTGTGTATTGGAACCCCTCGCTGCTTGCGGCTTAGCGCGTCAGTCTCTTCCCGTAAACACCGACGGCACAATCAACATAGACAACGTGCCATCGGACACGCGCTTACTAGTTGTCATGCGCATCAATCATGAAACGGGTGCGATCCAACCGATCCCGAAGCACAATCTCTGGCACTGCGACGCCGCCCAGGCCGCCGGCAAGATCGCTGTCAATTTTCGCGAACTCGCCGCGGCCACTCTCACCATCAGCGGTCACAAGTTCGGCGCATTGCCGGGTATTGGGGCATTATTGATTCGTAAAGGCGTGAAGTTAAGGCCGTTGATCCACGGTGGGCATCAGCAACAGGGTCGGCGGCCCGGAACAGAACCGGTGGCCCTTGCCGTCGGCATGGCGGCCGCATTAGAAACGGCATGCGATAACTTGGATGCGAACTTCGCCCGCGTCACGATGTTGCGATTGAAACTACTGACCCGATTGCAGGCCGAAGCCTCGCCGATTGCGGTTAATAGTCACAGCATCGGTTCGCCGTACGTGTTGAATGTGTCATTCCCCGGCTTACGGGCCGACGCCCTGCTCATGGCCTTGGATATTACCGGCGTCGCTTGCTCCACCGGTAGTGCGTGCAGTAGCGGTTCTTTATTGCCTTCGCCGGTGTTGCAGGCGATGAACGTACCCGACAATGTCTTGCGGTCCGCGATGCGTTTCAGCTTTTCGCCGAGTCACCGGCCTGATGAAATCGACGACGCCGCCAACCGCATCATCGCGACGGTGCATCGGCTTCGCGGCCAGCAACCATGACTGGTAGTGACAGCCGTTTCGTTTTAGCCGCTAGTACTACCCGCCCGTCGTCGAGCGCCTCCTGCAGAAACACGTGCAGCGGCGTATAGCGCCAAGGCCGCCCGATGTCATCGGCCAGTCGCTTCAATTGTTGTAAATGTGTTTCGATAATGCCCGGCATCGCGTCCTGGAACTTAGGATCGCAGAAATACACGCGACAACCGAGCGGTCGTTCATCCCGCGCCGTGCAAAGGCTTTCGACTTGAAATGGACAGCCATCCGGAGTGACGCGGTCATAACCCGGCGCGGTCGCCAACAAGAACTCCGACTCCATGTCGCTCAGGAACAACGTGTGGCCATACTCTGTGAAACGGCAACATCGGCCGGATGATTCACACACCGGCCCCGCCGCGGCGACGGCAGCATCTGCCGCGGCGTAAACATTGCGAATGGACTCGGCGAGCGCGGATGTCATTAGTATTGCCAATGTATCACATCGACTTCCGCGACACTGGGGGTGTCAACAATTAACCACCCGCGACGCGTTTCGGCGTATTGATAATTTTGCTGCCAAGGTTCGCGATTCCGGCTTCCTTAAGGACCTTGATGATGAAATCCGCGCAGTTGACGCCCCTTTTGCCGGGCCGCGTCGTGATCCATCCCACGGCCCCCCCAGCGAGGCGATAGGAGTATCGCCCTGCGTCTACTTTTGTGCGGAATTTCTCGACTGCGCTAATGAAGGCATTGAATTGTACATTGGTGATGATCCACGACTGATAGTGCAGAGTGGTCCCGCGATCACGATGCTCTTCGTTGACTTCCTTTTCTTCAATGTCAATGTTGATTTGATTGACGCCCTGTGACGCGGAAGACCCGGAAGCGGTACTTTCGGCCTGTTCCGACCCGCCCAGCCCGGCCGTGAGATGGATTTTGAGAACGGTCGCGTCATCGCCATCCATGTATTCCAGGTACATGGCCGAATGTCCGCCAGTCATCCCACCATACGAAGTGGAAGCAATCACCGAGTGATTATCTTCAACTGGAGTTTCGATGCCTCGCACCGGCGGAAACTCGGACATCCACTTGTCGCCAACTTTGTACATGCTAGCTCCCTATTCCCAAGATTTGGAACTTCAAGAACGACGATAGCGTTGCGCAATTCGTTGCCCCAGGAGTACACGCTGACCTTAACCATCCTAGGCAGGCATAGGCGGCGTCCAATATTCCGGCACGCATGTTCCCACAGCTTAGTTCAAGCATCTGCCGCTATGCCGCTGTTATCTACAACTACGTGCTGAAATAGAGTATGGATGTGTGTCCGCGAACATTTCGCTGATTGTATCCCTAACCTTTCAGCCCATTGCATTGGTCCGCGCGAAACACTCGCGATCACATCATCGAATATGCATCCACGTCCGTCTGGAATTCGACGCCGCCGGGTGGGCGCACGGTTGCCAGCACGGACTTCAAGACATGATGCATTGCCGTCGAACCCGTCGATTGCAGTTGAAAGTGAAACCGGAAAAAGCCGTTGAGCTTGTGGACGGGGCACTCTGCCGGGCCAAGAACGCGGACGCCGGGTTGTTCGCCGATGCGGAATGCGCCAGCCAAACGCTCGGCGAACTCGGCCGCCTGATCGTGTTTCTCGCTGCGAATGATCAAACGGGCCAATCGTTGGTACGGCGGATACTGATGCAGCTCACGTTGTGGCATCTCCTGGCTGACGAAACCGAGATAATCGTGCTTCACGGCATATGAGATGCCCGGATGCTCCGGCGCGTATGTCTGAATCAACACTTTGCCGCCTCTTGGACCGCGTCCTGTGCGGCCGGCCACTTGCGCTAAGAGTTGAAACGTGCGTTCGCCGGCGCGGAAGTCGGGAACATGCAAAGCGATATCGGCGTTGACTACGCCGACGAGTGTGACGTTGGGGAAATCGAATCCCTTGGCAATCATCTGCGTGCCCATAAGCACATGAACTTTGCCCGCGCGAAACTCATCCAGCACTTTGGCATGGCTTCCGGGCTTCGACATCGTGTCGGAATCCATCCGGCGAATCTCGTAGCCGGGAAACCGCTCCGCCAATTCGTTGTGTAATTTCTCTGTGCCGAGGCCAAAGTACTTCATCGCGTCGCGCTGGCAGGTCGGGCAGGTGGTCAGCGGCGCTTTTTCGAACCCGCAGTAATGGCACACCAGCGCTTGCCGCTGTCGGTGAAACGTCAGCGAAATGTCGCAATAGTCGCAGGGTGCGACGTAGCCGCAGCTCGGGCAATGCACAGTGGTATTGAATCCGCGACGATTGAGCAACAACATGACTTGCCCGCCATCGGCGAGGGCTTGCCGCATCGCTTTGTCCAATGGCGGCGAGATTGCACCGACCGGGCGTTCGTGGCGCAGATCAATCAAATGCACCGGCGGCAGTGGGCGATCCAACACGCGATTCGGCAGGCTCAACAGCGAATAATGCCCCTTCTGTGCGTTGTGCCAACTCTCCAGCGACGGCGTGGCCGAGCCGAGCAGCACCGGCACGCCTTCCAATCGCGCCCGCATCACCGCCACATCGCGGCCGTGGTAGCGTGGCGTGGTTTCCTGCTTGAATGTGTTTTCGTGTTCTTCGTCGACAACCACCAATCCTAAACGAGGACATGGTGCAAACACGGCGCTGCGTGCGCCGACAATCACTTGCACCTGCCCGGATGCTACAGCTCGCCATTGTGTGCCGCGCTCGGCGTCGCCGAGATTCGAGTGCAGCACAGCCACCTGCCCGCATCGGCCTTTGAACCTCGCGATCGTCTGCGGCGTGAGGCTGATCTCCGGCACCAATACCACCGCCTGCTTGCCGTGACGAATTACTTCTTCGATGGCGCGGAGATACAACTCGGTCTTCCCGGATCCGGTCACGCCATGCACGAGGAATGGATGAAATCCACCGCTGCTGAGCGCGACTTCGATCTGCGCCCAAGCTGATTGTTGCTCGGCGTTGAGCGTGATGGGTTTCGTGGCTTCCTCAGTCATCGCATGGTTGTCAGGGGCCGCATCACGCTCGACGCGGCGCTTGTCGCGGTTCAGGTAGCCTTTTTCCACCAGCAACCCGATGATCGCCGATGTCGATTTGGCTGCCCGGGCGAGATGCGCTTGCTCGACCGGTCCGCCGATCCGCCGGGCGTGTTCCAGCACTACCGCCTGCTTCGGCGTCAACTCCGGCAACGAGTCAGGCAGTTGCTCCGTCGGAATCGCTTCGACGAAAGTGATGTTGCGTGTGCCGGCCTGATCGCGCACGCCAGCGGGCAACACGGCTTGCAACGCTTGCCCCCAGCCGCAAAGATAGTAATCCGCGACCCAGCGGGTGAGCTTCAGCAACTCGTCAGTTATGAGCGGCGTGCTATCCAGAACGCGAACGATTGACTTGACTTCACGCGGCGGCTTCACGTTATGGACGTTGACGACGTAACCCGTGTCGAGTTTATCGCCACGGCCAAACGGCAGACTCACACGCACACCCGGTTTAACGATGAGGCTCGCGGGCACGGCATAAGTGTAGACCTGGTCGATGGGCCGATCGAAGACGACATCGGCAAACGTGGTCGCAATGGTGGGCGCGCGTGCCGGCGCTGGTTCCGCAAACAACCTCGGCTCGCCGACGCGCCTCGTCATACCGTCAGCGTATCAACGGCGACAAGACAAATGCGATGTGAGTTGTCGTGGAATTTCAACCAACCGGTGCCGCAGCCCTGATTTCAGCGCTGGCACCGGCTTCGTATTTCTTGAAGTTATCTACGAACAAGTGCGCCAACTTCTTGGCCGTGGCATCGTACGCCGCTCCATCAGCCCAAGTGTCGCGAGGTTGAAGAACTTTGGCATCCACGTTGGGTACCGTGGTGGGGATGCCGACGCCGAAGATGGGATCGGGTTTGGTGGGGACATCCGCGAGTGTGCCGCTGTGGATGGCATCCACAATGGCGCGGGTCAGACTCAACTTCATGCGTGAGCCGGTGCCGTAGCTGCCGCCGGACCAGCCGGTGTTGACGAGCCAGACTCGGGAATTGTGCTGCTTAATTTTGTCGGCGAGCATCTCGGCGTATTTGGCGGGGTGCCAGACCAGGAACGGGCCACCGAAGCATGGACTAAATGTAGTCGCCGGTTCGGTGATGCCGACCTCGGTGCCAGCCACTTTCGCGGTGTAGCCGCTGATAAAGTGGTACATGGCCTGCGCGGGTGAGAGGCGACTCACCGGTGGCAGCACGCCGAAAGCGTCACACGTCAAAAAGATAACGTCGGTCGGGTGGCCGGCAATGCATGGAATGCGGGCGTTGCGGATGTACTCCACCGGGTACGCGCCGCGGGTGTTCTCGGTGATGCTCTTGTCTTCGTAGCGCACGTGCCGGGTTGTGTCTTCCAGCAAGACATTTTCCAGCACCGCGCCGAAGCGGAGGGCGTTGTAAATGTCCGGTTCCTTCTCGGCCGACAGATCAATGGCCTTGGCATAACAGCCACCTTCAATGTTGAAGATTCCGGTGTCCGACCAGCAATGCTCGTCATCGCCGACGAGTTCGCGCTTAGGGTCCGCCGACAGCGTGGTCTTGCCCGTGCCGGAAAGGCCGAAGAGCAAACTCGACCGCGCGGTTTTCGGGTCCGCCGTCGCGGAGCAGTGCATCGACAGCACGCCGCGCTTCGGCATCAGATAGTTCATGATGGTGAAGACGCCCTTTTTCATTTCGCCGGCGTACTCCGTACCGAGGATCACCATCTCGCCGTCTTCAAACGAGACGTCGATCGAGGTCTTGGAAGTCATGCCTTCGGTGTGCTTGTTCGCGGGGAACTGGCCAGCGTTGTAGATCACGAAATCGGGTTTGCCGAACTGCGCGAGCTCCTGGTCGGTTGGCCGAATCAGCATCGTGTGCATGAACAGCGCGTGGTAGGGCCGCGCGCAGACGATGCGGACTTTGAGGCGAAAGCGCGGATCCCACCCGGCGAATGCGTCGATGCAGTAAATGCGCTTGCAGGTGTTGAGGAAATCTTTGGCTCGCTCGCGGTTGATGTCGAAGCCGCGACGGTCGAGCGGAATGTTGACGTTGCCCCACCAGATGTCGGCTTCCGACGGCACGGCTTTGATGATGCGCTTATCTTTGGGGCTACGGCCGGTCTTATCGCCGGAGTAGGCAACGAGTGCACCGGAGTCGGCGATGCGGCCGCCATCGGACAGCACAGCATCTTCGTAAAGCGCGGCGGGCGGCGGATTGTGGCGAATATCGGCGACGGTGATGCCAAAGTCTTTGAGACTGAATGTCACGATAGATGCTCCGGAGTCAGAGCTTTTTCTACCACGAATCGCCCGTCACGGCCAAGCCGCATCGGGAAAAACCGGATTGTGCGGCCATCGCGCGGTTCCGTAACCTGATCGGATGCCTCCGAGCAAGGATTCGCGCGGCCGAAACTGGCTGAACTGGCCGCGCACGTTGTTATTGTTGATCGGCGCGGCAATGGCTGTGTCGCTGATTCACGCACAAGCCACGGCGGTTCCGGCGCTGCGTTACGGTGAGTTCAAGCGATTGCTTGATTTGCCGGGCGTCAGCTTTCGAAACGTAAAAGTGTCGCGGTCCGAAGTGCGCGGGGAAGTCGTCACGCGCGATCGCGTTTCAGGGTTGGAGAAAGCGAAAGAGTCGGACCACCCGATTGATCCGGAAGTGCCAGTTGAGTCGACGCCGGTGCCATTCCGCGCTTCGCGCCAGGGATTGGAACTCGACGAGAAATTCGTGCCGGAAATTGACCGTGCGATGGGATCGGCCTACAGCGGCGAAGACGAAGACGCGTCGACCAAGGCATTTTTAGGCGTGATCTACACGCTCATGTTGCTGGGCTTAATGGCGATGGCAACGATGATGGTGCTGCGCTGGATGTCCGGCGGCGGAGGCGGGCCGTTTTCGTTTGGCCGCAGCCGGCACAAGCTTTATGCGCAGAAAGACAAGGACCGCAAAGTCACGTTTGCCGATGTGGCCGGCATTGATGAAGCCGTGGAAGAGCTGCGCGAGGTGGTGGATTTCCTGAAACGACCCGGCAAGTATCAGGCACTGGGTGGTCGGATACCGAAGGGAGTATTGCTCGTCGGGCCGCCGGGCACGGGCAAGACTTTGCTGGCGAAGGCTGTCGCCGGCGAGGCGGAGGTGCCGTTCTTCTCGTTATCTGGCAGCGACTTCGTGGAGATGTTCGTCGGCGTCGGTGCTGCCCGTGTGCGCGATTTGTTTCGTGAAGCGGAACAGCGTGCACCATGCATCGTGTTTATTGATGAGTTGGACGCGTTGGGTAAATCGCGGGCCGGTGCCCAGGTCGGTGGCCATGAAGAGCGCGAACAGACGTTGAATGCTCTGCTTGTCGAAATGGATGGATTCGAGTCGAATCGCGGCGTCATCATCATGGCTGCGACCAATCGGCCGGAGACGCTGGATCAGGCGCTGTTGCGGCCGGGGCGGTTTGATCGCACAGTCGTTGTTGACCGACCTGATATTGATGGCCGCGAAGCGATTCTGAAGGTTCATGCCCGCACAATCAAGATGGCCGACGATGTGAATCTACGCCGTGTCGCGGCCATCACGCCCGGCTCGGCCGGTGCGGATTTGGCCAATCTTGTGAACGAAGCGGCATTGCTGGCCGCTCGTCGCAATAAGGAATCTGTCGGCACGGCGGATTTCAATGAAGCCGTGGAGCGCGAGACGGTTGGTCTTGAACGCAAAAGCCGGATCATGAAGCCGGAGGAGAAGCGGCGGCTGGCGATTCATGAAGCGGGTCATGCGATTGTGGCGATTTCACTGCCCAACGCAGATCCGGTGCACAAGATTTCGATCATTCCCCGTGGCAGCGGCGTCGGCGGCGTCGGCGGCTATGTAATGAGCCGGCCCGATGAGGATCGCATGTTGATGACGCGATCCATGCTGGAGTCGCTCATCCGCAACATGCTCGGCGGCACCATTGCGGAGGAGATCATCTTCGGCGACATTTCCACTGGTGCGACCAGCGACCTCAGCAAAGCAAACACCATCGCCAGCAGCATGGTCAAAGAATACGGCATGAGCCCGATGGGCCGTGTTTACTTATCGAGCCGTGAAGGACCGCAATACCTGGCCGGACTGATCGACAGCGGCCACGACTACTCGGAGCAGACCGCACGCGAAGTGGATATGGAAGTCCGCACAATTATTGACGCCGCCGTCAACGACGTGCGCGAACTATTGCAGCGCCGCCGGGAGGCGCTGGAGAAGCTAGCGGCGAAGCTCGTGGAAGTCGAAGTCATTGATGGCGAAGAACTAAGGCAACTGGTCGGTTAGTCGCGACGTGCCGGACTTGCGGTAGAAGCCGCACGAGGGCGCCCAGCACCCATCCGGCCGTCAGCATGTTTCAGTTGTCAAAGAACACACTCGCTGGCGACGAACCACCAGCCCACGGTCCCGATCCGCAGACCACTGCTCACTAACCACTATCAACATCCCTCGCCCCCGATATCCGCCCGCGCGCACTTCCACGCGCTGGAAAGGCGAATGCCGCGGGCACTTGGGGATAATGGTCACGCTCGCCGCGACCGCGGCGGCCAACCTTGTTGCC
>JANNLP010000053.1:0-4633 GCA_031396905.1 Gemmataceae bacterium | reverse complement strand
CCGCGCGGCACCGTGTACAAAGTCGTTGATCACATCGAACACATCATCAAAGTCGCGGGCATCGATCATGTCGGCCTGGGTTCCGACTTCGACGGCATACCGCTACTGCCCGAGCAACTCGAAGACGTGTCCACGTATCCCGTCATCACGCAGATTCTGCTGGATCGCGGCCACAGCGCTGACGACATCAAAAAGGTTCTCGGCGGCAACGTCTTCCGCGCGATGAAGCGAACGGAAGAGGTTGCCAGGGAACTGCAAGGGAAGTGAGAGTCTAACGTTGCGTGATGATGCAACCCTTCAACCGACCCGTGGCCTCCAGGATACCGCGTTGGATTTCTTGGCCAGTAGTCGTGTCAGCATCAGGTTGGCGCACGACCATATAGAGGGCATCGCAACAGTCTGCGAGAGGCACTGCCTCGGCGGGACGTGTCCACACGGGAGCGTCGATCAGCACCCAATCGGATTCCGACCGCAACCGCTCCATCAACGGCGGCCAGCCGGCATCAGCCAGCGGCGTGCCAAGTCGGCCGCTGGAAAGCGCCCGCATCGACTTCATCCGCGTGGCCTGAATGGCCCAGGGCAGGGGGGTTCGGCCGGCCAGCACATCGCGCAGCCCGGGACCGGAGGACAAGCCGAGTTTCTCCGCCAGCGATGGCCGCGCCGCGTTGGCGTCGATCACAGTCACTCGCGCCGATTCGGTGCGTGCGATGGTCAGCGCCAGGTTCAACAACACCGTTGTCGTACCAGCCTCAGCCGTTGCGCCGGTAAAGAGCAGCACTCGCGGCGGGCCGCTCGGCGATTGCAGAGCAATCTCACCCAGGAGCAAGCGATACTGTTCGCTGATTGGGTGATCCGGGTCGTGAAGCGCTACGAGCTCGGATCCAAAACCTCTGTCGGGCAGCACCCCGGCAACCACGGGACGGAAGCGAACAGTAAACAGACCCGGAGCGAGGGACTCATCGATATGTTGATAGCTTGCGACACGTTCCAGTATCTGTTCGTTCGCCAGTTCGATGGGTTCATCGAGGAGGCGCAACTCCGGCTCGGGCTTCGACCCGACTTCCACGAAGGGCACGGATTCGTTGCCGAGGAACCAATCATGATCGGACTCAGGCGCGGACACAACCTCAAGGTTGTGTTCCCGGCCGTCGCCGTTGGTGCCAGGTTTCCACAGGTCGGACATCCGGCCCATTGGTGCAGACTCCTTCGCGCTGGTGATCAGCTCAGTTCGTCAGCGGCACAAACTCGTATCGGTTGGGAGCGAGAAACGGCCCGCGCCACGGATCATCGACGTAGTCATCGTCCGTTTGCTTGGCGAGTTGCGGCGCGTGCGGTGGCGGCGTGAAGTCCTCGCACTCGGTCGCACCGACCGCGCTGAGACCGACCAGAGATTCCATCGCCGCTTCGACATCGACCGTTTGCAGCCCGGCCTTCAACGTCAAAGTCAACGCGGTGTGGGCTGTTTGATTCAGAACACGCGGAATGCCTTTGCTGCCACGAGCAAGAACTTCCACGGCTTCATCCGCGAAGACGCGATCGGGATGGCCGCCGGCCCGTTCGATCTGGAAGCCAAGATACTCGACACACTCGCGAAGGATGAATGGAGTCAATCGTGCACGTGTGGTCAGTCGCTGAGCCAACCCTGCCATGTCCGGCCGGTCGATGGTCGTGATCAGACTGGGCAGCCCGACGAGCAACACCTGCACGGCGCGGCCACGAGGTGTTTCCAGGTTGCCAAGCAGGCGAACTTCTTCGAGCAGATCAGGTGATAGCAGATGAGCTTCATCAAGCACAATCAGCGTACTTCGGCCATCGCGATGATTGGCAAAGGCAAAATCGGCGAACGCCAGACGCAGTTCCTGCTCCGGTCGGCCGGCGTACGGCAGTCCAACTTCATGCGAAATCGCCTGCAACAAATCGGCGCGTCGGGCGAAATGGCAGTTGGTCACAAAGGCCGAATTCGTGTTGGACGGACATTGAGCGAGAATGAGATGGGCCAACAGCGTCTTGCCAACGCCAGGGTCGCCGACGAGGGCGACATACGGCTCATCGTCCTTCAGGGCAGCGACGACACGATTGAGCACCTCATCGTGAGCCGGCGCGGGGTAATAACCCGCCGGGTCCGGTCCCGGCGCGAATGGCCGGAATGTCATGTCAAATGGCGCAAAATCCATGCGAATCGCCCCCCCCGGCGACGTGACCGCATGGTCGTTATCGTCTGCTAAATGAGCGAGACTTGAGGGTTACTACCGGTTATGCGGCCTTGGTTGGGCCTCTGGAGAAGCCGGGTAAGACACGCTGGTTTTCGATGCGATGGTTCGCGAACGTTGTTCCATCCACGTCGATGGTACTTGCAATAAACCGGCGGGGGCGATGTTGAGCCAATGCAGATCGTGGGTCGCCGTTGCGCCGCCGCTCAACATGGCCGCGACGATGCCAGCGGCGAAGCCGTTAGCGGTTGCCGTGCCGCGAGCGGCCAAGTTGCCGAGCGTCAATTCGTCAAAGGCGATGATGCTGGGCCGCTGCGACAGCGCGAGTGCCGGTGCGGAACCGCGTGCGGAATAGCTTTGCATTTGATCGTTGGCGTCGGCCGCACCGACGGCGACAACTGAGCGAGCATCGCCAGGAGTGGCGACGCCGCCGGCCACAGTGCGAAAGTCAATGAAAACCGGACGGCCTTTATCGGGGGTGGCTGCGTCTACGAATAGCCGGGGAAACACTTCGCCTTTTCGTCGCGCGGCCGGTGGCAGATTGATCTCCGGCGGCGCGGTGGAAGTCGCAAGCTTTGCTTCTATGCGTACAGCGTACCGGCCGGCCTGCTCGGCGGTGAATTCAATGGTCTGTTCAAAGGTGGCCGAGTTGTCGGATCGGCCAATCATTTGGGCGAGCGGCACTGCGCGAGCGATGACGACAAGATCATCCGACGAAGTTTGTTTGCCAGTGGGATCTCGTTGCACCATGACGACGGGTTGTAAATCGTTCAGTGGCGTTCGATAACGGATGTTCGATACGGGTACGGTTGCATCCTGGGCTTCCGTCCATTGCAGCGTCAGCCGGATTTTGGTCCCGGCCGCCAAGTCGGGCGACCATTTGCCGTCGTTGGGTTGCCAGCCGAGGAAATTCAATTCGCGGGTCCACTTCCCTGCGGCTAACGGATGGGTGCGTCCGGCGAACTCCAGCACGCCATTGCCATCGCTGTCCCACGCGGGAGCGGCCCACGACTGGCCATGTGTGTCGCCGGCGGACTGCAGCCACGTCACCGGTCCCAGTTTGTTACCGCGATCGTGCAGCCGGGCTGGGCCGTCTAAGTACATTGCCAGCGGGCCCGTTCCATCGACCGCGAAGCCGGTGTTCCACGACAGGTTGCACGCTACAACATGGGCCGACTTGAGTTCGAGCAGGCCCTTTTCCAACGTGATGAACCGCGACAGGCGATTGGAATAGTCGGTCTCGCGTTTTTGCAGATCCTCCAGGCGCTTTTGCAACTCGATTCGCTTTTTCTGCGTGGCGTCTTCGGAGTCGAAGTTCTCGCTCATGACCCGACGTTCTTCGTTAAGTGCCTCACGTTGTTGGCGGATCGCCTCGTTATCGAGTAGCAACTCCGCGTTGCGGATTTGCATGGCTTCCGTGCGGAATGATTCACCGGCGATGAATCGAGCGGCCGCCACGACTTGATAGGCCGCCGCCGGATCGACGCGGACAAGAATGTACCGCGCTTGCGGGGCAGCCTGGGCCGCTGCCAACGCGGAAAGCGTGCCCCGGCCGGGACGATCATTTGCCAGTGCATCCGGCTCCAGCGACGGGTTGCGCTCGGCGGTCATGTCGATCAACAACGTATTGCCAGGCAACGAGCGGCCAAGCGAACGTTTGACGCCGGCGAAGTCGCTGTCGATCACGGCAATGGTGATGCCTTGGCCCTTTGCCTGCAATCCATGCAGCACATCGACCCGTGACTTCGCGAGAGCATTGCCGGATGTCGCAAGATCGGTGACCGGAATGGGATCGCTGGCCCTGGCGGGTAAGCGCACACTGGCCACACGGGGCAGCGCCGCGATTTCCCTGGCGACACCGGCGGGCGTGAGGATCGTCACCGTCTGCCCCATTTGGCCCTCAATCGTCATGGCTCCCGCGCTCTGCAACCAGGCGCGCCAGGCCAGATTATCGGAGCGAATCGGCTCGTACAGTACGACTTCCAGGCGTGTCGGCTTGGCAGCGTTTCCTTCCTGCGCCAAAAACGCTCGCAGATCTCCGCTGATCTTTTCCAACTCCGGCGCGACTATGGGCCTCGTTGCATCGTTTGATACGGCCATGTCTCTCAGCTCTGGCAGCACTTCGACCAGGCGTATCGGATCAAAGCTTCGCAGCGGTTCGGGCAAATTGTCGATGGTCGTTTCGGCCGCCAGCCAGCCGCCCGGTTGATAACGAATATCGCCGATTATTGTGGGCAGCCTGTCAGCGAGCATCGTGCCAAACAGCATGGTGAACCCGCGGTTGTCGTAACCGACCTTCTGAGTAAAGCCGAGCTTCTGGAGTTGGTCCTGTATCTGCGCGTGCAACAGCTGTTGGCGGTCGCTCACCAATCCGGATGGAATGTCGATGCGGACCGTGACCCTGGCGTCGCCCGCGGGCAATG
>JANNLP010000045.1:0-4961 GCA_031396905.1 Gemmataceae bacterium | reverse complement strand
CTTCGCTTACTTCGTGCGCGGCTCTTTTCGGTCTACCCACTCCATTACTAATGCTCGATCCACATCCAGTCCGGCGGTGTCGCTTCATACTTCGTGTAAATGTCGTTGTGATCCAGCGGTTCAATTTCAAAGCTGGCCGCTTTCAATTCTCGCTCCAGCAACTCGCCGACACTCGCTTCAATGAGATACTGCCGTGTGAGCCGGCCTGATTCGTTGATGAACTTCACCGTCTCGGCGTATACCTTCTCAAACTCGTCCGGCCGGGTGCGCAACATGCCCGTCCAGAATGTGCTCAGCCGCGACTTGAAGTCGGCCTCTGGCTCATTGGGCTGCGATTGCACGGTCAGGCAAAGGTATTCGTCAGACATATCGAGCCTTGGGAATATACACCGAACGCCCTTATGATACGGCCTGTGCGGGCGAATGTTCCACGGCCGGAGGCGCGGTCACGTTCCGTGCCCGGTCCAGAAGCGGCCCGTCATGTAAGTTTGCGGCGGAGACACCGATCATGACACGCGCTGCAATCGTAATCTTGTTGCTAGGCACCGGTTTGGTTCAAGCCACCGACCCGGAGTTGATACCGCTACAGCCGCAAGTCACGCAGGCGGTTCCGGTCGAATCCATGTCGTTTGTCCGGCAAAGCATGTACGCACGCTGGCAGTACTACGGTGTGGACCGCACCGGGCATTTCCGGCCGCGCGTCGTAATCAACTTCCCGGAGCCATATTATTTGGTCAATGGCCGCGACTACCCGTTGATGAGCGTGCGGCCGCTCGATTTCATTCCTTATGTGACGGATTGAAAAAAGTACAAGCGACTTCGCTGTCAAGCTGTACCGATTATTCCTGCGACTGACCCATTCCGACTCAATATCAGGCGAAAGATTGCCGATTGTAGTGATGGAGCGTACCGTGCGCTGACTGTGCGTGGTGCGTTGGGGGGAGTTCGCGTATGAAGCGTAGCGTCATAGCGTCGCTAGCCGCAGTGGCCATCGGGGGCGGCATGGCCTTCGGTCAGTCCGGTCGGCACGGCAGCGTATTAGTGACCGAAGACCCCGCGCCGCCTCCTTCGGTCATTCGCCTGGGACCGCCTGCCAAGACTGCCAATCGTCCGACACCCGTACAGTTCAGGCCCAGTACGCAACCCGTCCAAAAAACAACTTACAGCCAGGTCGCGCCGCCGGCGGAGCCGTTGAAGGCACCGGTCGAAGCGCCGAAGGCCGAGCTGCTGCCGGCGCCGACGTTCACTTCGACGCCGACCGAAATGCCGGCGATCATGACATCGTCGCACCAGGAACGTCCCAGCTACGAGACGAGCGTCTTCGAGCCGGTGTTTCCGTGGACCAAATGCGGCAAGCGGCATTGCGGCACCGTTTACGTCGAGACGCCTTATCTATGGGTCGACACCCGATTTCTCTTTGGCTGGTTCAAGAAAGATCGCACGCAAACGCTGGTGACGACCGGGCCGACCGATGCGGTGACTCCCGGCGCGATTGATGATCCGCAGACCACCGTCTTGTTTGACGGTAGTCGCCTTCACGATCAACCTTACATGGGCGGTTATTTCAACATCGGTGGCTGGTTCGACGAGTGCCAATACTTCGGTATCGAAGGCGGCTACTTTGTTTTCGCATCGCAGGATCATGGCTTCTTGTCCAACGCTGACGGACGCCCCGGCACTCCGGGGTTGTTCATTCCGTTCTTCAATCCCCTGCGCGACACCACCGTGTTTCCCTCACAGGAAGACGTGTTCACGATTGCCGGCGGCAATAATGCCAGCGGCACCATCAACATCACGTCGCGGTCACGCCTGCATGGTGGTGATGGGCACTTCCTGTATTCATTCAGCCGTAGCATGTCGTTCCGCTGCGACGCCATCGCCGGTGTTCGCTGGATGGGACTCGATGAAGATCTGAGCATCGAAACGAATACGCGGTTTGTCACGCCGGTGCCGTTCTTTGGAGGACCGCCGGAACAAAGATTGGCCGCAGTCGATGTCGGCGTGCGCGACCATATCGGCACTCGCAATGACTTTATCGGTGCCGACTTGGGATTCAAGTCGCGAATCGTCAAAGACTGCTGGTCGTTTGATTTGTTGACGCGCGTAGCCGTTGGTGGCAATCATCGCACAATTCGTGGCGATGCATTCACGGGCGTGACCTTTCCCGGCTTCCCAACCCAATTCGTGTTCACTGGCCGAATGGTCGGGCCAGCCAATGCGGGAGTATTCACCAGCGACACGTTCTCGGTGGTACCCGAAATCGGTCTGACGTTTGGTTATCAGGCGACCAACTGGTGCAAGCTCACACTCGGCTACAACGGGGTATACTGGACCAACGTGGTGCGACCCGGTGCCCAAGTCGATCGCGTGGTCAACCCGATCGGTGTGCCTACTCGGCCCGAATTTAACACTGGCCTTTACGACCCGCGCCGGCCGGGTGTCGCCAACAATGAAACCGACATCTGGCTCCAGGCTGTCACGGCCGGCGTGCAGTTCACCTTCTGATGCCGGACTGATCGGCATAATCCTTACGGGGCCGCGCTGGCAACGCGGCTTCGACGCTGACTCCGGCACATCGTTTGTTTACACTGGCTCTTTGACCCACGGAGCCGGCCATGCCATCACCTGACCTCCTCGACTTTGCCGCCCTCACAGCGCCGATTGCGACCGAAGACCCGGCCGGAGGCACCGGCGATTTTTACACCGTTCGTCGTTTGCTCGACGAGTGCCGAACTTCGCATGACCCGGCGCAGTATCAACAGGGCTCGCCCGAACGGGAGCAGGAAAAGCGCGATCCCAACTGGCCCAAAATTATCCAGGAGACACGGGCGCAACTGACGTCCAAGTGCAAGCATCTGGTTTATGCCGTGCGTTTGACCGAAGCGCTGGTCATGCAGAACGGCTTCGCTGGTGTGCGGGACGGAATGAAACTGGTCCGGTTGATGTTCGCTGATTGCTGGGACCGCATGTTCCCGAAAATTGAAGAGGCCGGCGACGAGGCGGCCCGTATTGCTCAGGTGAACTGGCTCGGTGATCCTAACTCCGGCGCATTCTATCCGCTCAAGATTCGCATGATGCCACTGCTAGGCGCATTGAGCTGGCAGAACTGGAAAGATGCCAAAGGCGATATTGAGTCGGCCGTCGCCGGTGTTCCAGTGGATAAGGTCCAGTTGTTGGTCGAAGACATTGAAGCCGCGAATGCGGAGCTGCGCGAACTCTTGACGGCGTGCGAACAGCGCGTGCCCGATGAATCTGCAGAGTTGGGCGAAGTTTCTCGCGCGCTCAACGATTGCCTCAACCTCGCCAAACAGGCACTAGCTAAAAAAGGCGGCGCGCCGGGGACCGCTGGTGTGGCCGATGGCACTGCGGTCGCGGATGACGGCACGGGAACGGGCGGTGCGGTGATAGTCGCTGTCGATCCGACAGCGCAACGCAACGCCATCTACGAGAAAATTGATCAACTCGCGGACCAACTCGAAAAGATTGACTCCCACAGCCCGGTGCCGTACCTGCTTCGCAAAGCCAAAAAGCTCGGCGACATGAAGTTTCATGCGTTGGTCAGAAAGCTTACCACGAACGACAACGTATTGGCGTTCATCGACCCGGAGACGGACAAAGAGACATAGCCATAAGTCATTGGCAAACGATGAGAACCCATCGGTGGTCGGGATATTCATTTGACCATTGCGGGCACTATGCCCTACCCTATTAGCATCAGCCATTGCACACTCCGCCCACACGGAAGGTCGATGCCATGCGTCATCCTGAACCCGGAACGTGGCTCGCGGACCCGGCTCACTTTCACAAGCCATCGCGCCGAAGCTTCATGCAAGTCGGAGCCGTCGGCGCTCTCGGGCTGACGCTCGGCGACTACTTCCGCTTGCGGGCCGAAGATCCAGCGCCGAAAGCCAAGGCGCAAGGGTTGATTCATATCTTCCTGCCCGGCGGCATCGCACACCAGGACACATTCGACCCGAAGCCATTCGCACCGCTCGAGTATCGTGGCGATCTTGGTGTCGTGAAGACCAAACTCGAAGGTGTGGTGTATAGCGAAGCATTGAAGCAGACCGCGCAGGTCGCGGACAAGATCACGGTTTGCCGTTCAATGACCCACGGTGAGGCCGACCATGCCCGCGGCACGCACAACATGTTCACTGGCTGGAAGCCCAGTCCGGCACTGGTGTATCCCAGCATGGGCAGCGTTGTCGCCCATGAACTTGGGGTGCGTAATAACCTGCCGCCGTATGTTTGCATTCCGAGTCAGCCGACCAACTTTGCGGCCAGCGGCTATTTGTCGTCGTCGTTTGGACCATTCAGTTTGGGCAGCGACCCGGCCGCCGGTAATTTCCAGGTGCGTGATTTGACGTTGCCGGGCGGTGTCGATGAAGCGCGTTTCACGGCGCGCAAGGAAATCCTAGCAGCGGTTAACGATCACTTCGCGTCACATGAGAAGTCCGACAACCTCGAAGCGATGGACTCTTTTTACCAGCGGGCTTACGGCATGATCAGTTCGCCGGCCGCCCGTGAAGCGTTTAACATCAATGCCGAGCCGGCGCCCATTCGCGATGAATACGGCCGCAACGCAGCCGGGCAACGCATGTTGCTGGCCCGGCGATTGGTGCAGGCGGGCGTGCGCTTCATCTCGCTCACCTACGGCGGCTGGGACATGCACGCCAACATCGCGGGCGGCATCCGCCAGCAGTTACCCGCATTCGATCAGGCATTTGCCGCGCTGATCCGCGACCTGGATCGCACGGGAATGTTGGACAGCACGATGGTGATGGTGTCGAGCGAGTTCGGCCGAACGCCGAAGATCAACGCCACAGGCGGCCGGGACCACTGGCCTAAGGTATTCAGCGTTGTCCTCGCCGGCGGCGGCATCAAGAAGGGCAGCATTTACGGTTCATCTGACTCGACTGCCACCGAACCGCAGGATGATCCGCTCACCATTGAAGACTTGG
>JANNLP010000028.1:0-7133 GCA_031396905.1 Gemmataceae bacterium | reverse complement strand
ACCGGGACCGCAAGCGGCCGACCGCGGTTTCGGCGACGGACGCGACTGGCGGCATTGTCTACAGCGTCACACTCGGCGGGGCGTCCCCCCGCGATCGTGGCATGGATCGTTGTTGGCGCGAACCCAGCCGGAGAGTCCGTTGAGGCCAATCACCGTTTTCACTTTTGCGGCAGGCAGCGACATCTCAATGGTGAAGTGGGCACGATCCGGCAAAGCGAGTTTCGCCTCGTATGCTGACGCCACTTCGGAGCCGACGACAGTGCACTTGCCTTTGCCGGAACGTTCAAAGGCCTTCAATTTGGCGACGGCACTCGGGCCGCCGTGAGCTTTGATGGCACGCTCGACAATTTCGAGTGGAGTTTGAGACGCGGCGACCGGTCCAAGAACCAGAACCATCAAAACGCAGAGTGTGTAACGCATGTTCGGCTATGCCTTCACTGTCTGGGCGGTGAGTTCCTTCACGTTCGAAAGCGTCTCCATCTTCATGATGGTGGCGGCCAAGGCGTTGCATTTCGCTTCGCCGATCACCCCTTTGCCGAGGGCCATGAACTTGACGCCGATTTCCTCTTCGGTCATCGGGTCGCGCGGGTCGCCCTTCGGCACGTCTACGCGCTTGGTGTAAGACTTGCCGTCTGTCGTGGTGATCGTGACCTGGCTTGGTTGAAATTTGGGGAAGAGCGCCTCGAACTCGGTATTGGCCACGACCTTCACTTTGTCCATCACCGGGATGAGCTTCGGATCCATAACTCGCTCTTCTTTGAACTGCAAGGGCGTGACCATGCCGTCGATCAAGCCGACCGCCAGGCTATACGGCAGCGAATGGTCGGCCGTCTCCTTGCTGTCGGGGCGGTACTTGTGCGGATCGCCAAGAATATCGGCCGCCCGCGCGATCACTTCCACCTTGATCTCCGCGACCTGGTCCGGCTTGAGGTTGTTTTCCTTCACGCACTTCAACATGGCCGTCAGCGGCGCGTGGCTCAACGCCTCGATGGGAAAACTCTTCATGCCGCAGTCGATGATCTTGAAATGATCCTTCGCCGATTTGGGCAGATTGTCGATCAGCATCGACGTTTCAAATCGCGCTTTGGTGCCTTTGTAATCGACATGACCAAACACGGCGTACAAGCCTTCTTTGCCGTCGATCATGTGCTCGGGGCCGGTAAAGCCGCGCTTGGCCAGCAATGCCGATTCGACACCCATGCGGGTTGCCCATGGATCGACGGTGTTCTTCATGTTGGTGAGCTTGCCCGCAGTCACCGCGCCGGGGCAGAACGTGCGGGCCGCGCAGATGCCGATAGCCTGCACCATTTGTTCGACATTGAGATTCAACACGCGCCCGGCGGCAATCGGCGCGGCAAAGGCGGTCAGTGTCGCATGATGCCAACCGTATTCGCGGACACCTGGTACGCCGAACTCCGCCAGCCGCATTTCAACTTCGTAAGCGATGATGGTCGCCAGCAGTAGATCCTTGCCACTTAGGTTGAGATACTCGCATAGCGCCAGTGGCCCGGCTATGATGTCGGACGGATGGCACGGGTCGGCCTTCCAATAGATGTCGTTGTAATCCATCGCGCGGATCATGTGATCGTTGATGAAAGCCGCATCGACAGGATTGGTCTTGAAGCCGGACACGAAACAGGTGCAAGGCCCCGAGCCGGCCATCTCCTGGTAATGAGCCAGCAAGATATGCGCGTCTTCCTGCTCGCTGCCACCCAGGCCGCAGCCGAGCGAGTCGTACCAGAAGAGCTTGGCTTTCTGACTCGACTCGGCACTGAGGTCTTCGTATTTCAGCGCACACGCCCACTCGGCGAGCGTGTGCGAAACATATTTACGGTTTTCGGTCGGACCTTTTGCCATGTCTGATTTCCAGTTGGATTCGCCGAGTATTATTTTGAACTCAGCACGCGCGTCGAAAGCTATTTCGGCCGTCGTTTCACTTCACTCTTCATGAACTGCAGCCACTTGCCGTCGTCTCCCAGCATCTCCGACGACATCGTGAAGTGGTCCTTTGACTTGAATTCGTAAACATCGCGATATTTGGATGTTTTGTCGGGTTGCGACATGTTCGGGCCTTCGGCTTCGAGCGTCAGGATTTTGCCCGTGGCATCGACCGTGCCTTGATACTTCCACATGTGGTTCATCATTGAATCCACCCAGCTGCCGACGTATTTCTTGGCTTTGGCATCGTAGCCGACCGTATGGATGGCCTCGATCGGCATGCCCATCATGTCGCCTTTGACATCAGAGACCATCCAGAAGCCGCCGAGCATCCGCGTACTCATCGTGCCATTGCATTTGACCGGTGGTTGACCCGGCGCCATGACCCCCTCGGCTTCCGAATCCCAATTGCCGACGAATTGTTTCAACCATTCGTGTTCCTTCTGCGGCGTGGGCATCGTCGGCGCCTGGGCCACGACGAATGAGCACAGGAACATTGCGGCGATCGCGATTGGAACGAATCGAGTTTTCATAGGAGCCTCGCAAGGTTAAAGTGTGTCGAGCTTGATGAACCCCAGCGGGTGACCATCACCCAGCCGCGTGTTTCGCCACTTCCTGCGCTACTTCCAACGTCGTGTTTTTGCCGCCCATGTCGTAGGTGCGGACCTTGCCATCCTTAATGACTTTGGCGACGGCGTTTTCCAGCCGCGTGGCCATGTCGGTTTCCTTCAGCCAGTCGAGCATCATCTTAGCAGTGAGCAGCATGGCCAGCGGGTTGACTTTGTATTGGCCGGCATATTTGGGCGCGGAGCCGTGCGTGGGTTCAAACACGGCGTACTTGTCGCCGAGATTGGCGGACGGCGCGAAGCCGAGGCCGCCGATGAGGCCGGCGCACAAGTCGCTGACGATGTCGCCGAACATATTCTCGGCCACCAGCACCGAATACTCCTGCGGGTTCTTGAACATCCACATGCAGATGGCGTCGATGTTGGCCTCGTCGGCCCTGATGTTCGGGTACTCATTGGACATTTCGCGAAAGATGCGCGTCATCATGCCGCCGGTCTCGCGCAGTACATTGGGTTTCTCGACGAGCGTCACACGCTTGCGTCCGGTCTTCTTGGCGTACTCAAACGCCTGGCGGCAGATGTTGCCGCAACCCTGCTTGCTCACGATGCGTGTGGACAAGGCGACGTTTTCGAGACCCTTGTCCTTCCAGGGCTTCATCTTCGGGTTGGCACAAAGTGCGGTGTAAACGGCTTCGGGAATTGGATGGAACTCGACGCCGCCGTAGGAGCCTTCCGTGTTTTCGCGGAAGACGACTTGATCAATCATGACATCCGCACCACTCGGATTAGCGATGGCGGTGCCGCGGTAATTCAACGGATTGTTCGGGTAGCTTTTGCAGGGCCGCATGTTGGTGTGCAGGTTGAACATTTGCCGGAGCTTCACGATCGGCGAGAAGTAAACAAGCTTCTTATCTTTCAACTCCGGCGCGAGTTCCTTAATGGCATCGTCCTGCGGCTTGCTGGTGATCGCGCCGAACAGGCCGCAAGTGGTCTTTTGCAGCGCGGTCACGGTGCGGTCGGGGAGGGCATTGCCTTCCTTGCACCAATACTCCCAGCCGATGTCGCAATGCACATACTCGGCATCCAGCTTCATCGCATCAAGCACGATGCGGGTCGCTTCCATGACATCGTTGCCAATCCCGTCACCGGGCATCCATGCGATTGAATACTTCGCCATCTCGTCTCCCGTTTTCGTAGGTGGGTCGAGGCTTTGCGAGACCCACCTTTTTGCCCAAAGTTCATGTTGGGTCTCGAATACTCGACCCACCCTACAATTCATCCGCTTAATCGTTTGGCCACCACGGCTTCCGCGCCGCCCGCTACCACCAATTCTTGAGCCGTGGGCGACAATGCTGTGAACGCGAAGTCTCTGCCGTTCAACGTTGCCATGCCGCGGCGATGGTCGATCTCGATGTCGCCGACCATCATCGTTTTCGCCGCTTGCGGCTTAGCGCGAAGTGCCTCCACCAATGCCGGGCACTCGAAGACGACGAAGCCGTTGTTGAAGGCATTGCGTTTGTATGTCTCGCTGAAGCTGGCGGCAATCACGCACGGAATGCCGAAGAATTTTAGCGCCGTGGCCGCCTGTTCGCGCGAGGAGCCGGTCCCGAAGTTATAGCCGCCGACGATCACGTCGCCCGGCTTGGCTTGATTCTTGAATTCGGGATCATAATTCTCGAAGATCACGGCCGCCATCTGCTCCGGCGTCATGGCGTCGTTATAGGTGTGCTTGCCGGCGTAGATGCCATCGGTATTCAAGTTGTCACGATCGAGAAACCAGAGCCGGCCTTTCACGGCTGCGGGGAACCCATCAATCAACGTCGATTCGGCCGTGACCTTGCTTGCGCTTCGGGCTCTATGGAAAGTGCCGCGCGGTTTAATCGCTTCGAACTTGGTTGGTGAACAAAGATAGCCGGCTAGCGCGCTGGCCGCGACGACGGCCGGCGAACCCAGGTAGACCAATCCGTTGCGGTCGCCCATGCGGCCTTCAAAATTGCGATTGGTCGCGCTGACACCGACTTCACCGGCTTTGATGGTGCCGCGGCCCAGGCCGATACAGGTGCCGCAACCGGCCGGCAGCGGCATGGCGCCGGCATCGACCAGCGTTTGCCAGGTTCCATCGCGCTCGGCTTTCGCTTGCACTTCGGCACTGGCGGCGGCGAGATAGAACTCCACGCCGGGCGCGACTTTCTTGCCGCGGACCACGGCTGCCGCCTCGGCCAGGTCTTCGGAACGCGCGTTCACGCAGGACATGAGCCAAGCCTTGTTAATGGCAACGCGCTTTGATTCAATGTCGTGCAGGCTCACCATGGTCTTGACATCGTTGGGCCCGCAGACATGCGGAATCACGGTATCGAGATCAAGCTCCAACTCGGCGGCATAAACAGCGTTCGCATCCGGCGACCATTCGGCCCGACCGGACCACCATTTTTCAATATTGTTGCGCGTGTAACCACCGAGTGAGTCTGGCCGGCGGGTGCCGGGCCGCAGACCCTTCGCAAAGTAATCGGCGCGACTGAACAGATAATCGCGGGTCACTTCATCAAACGGAAAAAGGCCGACCAGTGCGCCCCACTCGGTGGTCATGTTGGCAACGGTCATGCGCTGTTCGATTGTTAGCCTGCTGACGCCGTCGCCGACAAATTCCACCGCATGATTGAGGACTTCGTCTTTGTTGAAAAGGCCGCACAGCGTCACGATTACATCTTTGCCGGTGACGCCGGGCTTCAACTTGCCTTTCAATACACATCGAGCCACCGGCGGCACTTGCCACCACGTCACACCGGTGGCCCATAAGCTGGCCGCGTCGGTGCGCACCACCGGGGTGCCGAGACAACACAACGCCCCATAGAGGTTGGAGTGCGAATCCGAACCGACGACCATCGAGCCGGGCACGACATAGCCCTGTTCCACCATGATCTGATGGGCGATGCCGGTGCCTTCGGGGTAAAAGTCCACGCCGTGCTGCTTGGCAAACGCGGCGATCCTGGCGTACTTGCCGAGGTTATCCGGCGTTACATTCTGAATGTCATGATCGATGGCGAACACCGGTTGCCGCGGGTCGTGAATCTTCGTCGCGCCGACCTGCTTGAACTTGGGAATGACTGCACCGGTGTTGTCGTGCGTCATCACGTGCTTGGGGCGAATCGTGATGAAGTCGCCGCAGCGCGCGGGACCGGTTAACCCGACAGCATGTCGGGTGGCGAGTCTTTCGATGAGGGTGAGTTGGTTCATTTAACGCTCCGCTCCGCAAAGCCTCCGCGTCGCGGCTAACCTGCTCTTTTGCCCAGATATTTTGCGATGTCGAAATCGATGAAGTCGGCATGGTGGAAAATGATGCTCTCGATGGTGCGTTCGACTTTGTCGCCCTCGTGGCTATGTGTGGCAATAATGTGCATCACCTCGGCGGGGATGCCGTGCTTGTAGCACAATGCCACGCCGCTGAACGGGTGCCGCAGCATGTCCCCGAAGTGGCCCTTGATGACTTTGCCCTGAGCATCTTTGTCAAACTCCAGCATCTTGCCGACGTCCGCCAGCAACGATCCAGCGATCAGATGATCTTTATTGACGGGAATGCGGTCGCCGAACACGGCCTTGAGAATATCCGCGATGGCGATGCATTGTTTCACGCACGAATTGAGATGCTCGACGAAGGCCAGGTCGATCTTGCCTGCGAGCAGTGTGAATGGGATGGCGCGAATCTCAGTGAAGGTCCAGCCTTTGCCGCCGCAACCGCTGGTTAGCGATTCGTTCCACACCGCTGCGACTTTGTCGCGCAGGGCGGCGTCCTTGATCTGCATGATGTCGGGGAACAGTTCAGCGATTTGTGTCGTCGTGTATGCCATTCATTCCTCGTCATTATCGCAAGCGACTACGAAGGTCCATCATAGGCGTGGTTCACCGGATCAATGCGTCGCATGTGCTTTTCGCGTGACTGCTCTTCGGTCACATGTGCGACCAGGCCCGGCGTGCGGGCGATCATGAAGATGCCGTTGAATACTTTCGGATCCAAACCAAGATCGGCAAGGATCGCACCGATCGCACCATCAACATTAATGGGCAGCGGCTTGCCAATAGCAGCGAAGGCCCGTTCGACGGCACGGGCAGCACCAATGTGCGAAGTCGGTCGGCCATCCAAACCCGCCTCGGCCGCCAGCTCGAACATCCGCGCGGTGCGCGGGTCCTTGGTGTGAATTCTATGGCCAAAGCCGCTGATGCGGTCGCCCTCGGCTTTGATGCGCGTCACCTCGGACGTCGCCAGCTCATCGACGGTTTTCTTTTCGCTTGACGCACGTTGCAACATGGCACCGAGATAGCGGGCGCAGTCTTCGATGGCCCCGCCGTGATGTTTATTGATGGCCATGATGCCGGCCGCGACGGATGACGACAACGTGGCACCCGTGCTCGCAACCGTGCGTGCTGCCAAACAACTTGGCGGCGTCGCACCGTGGTCGATGCTGCTGACGAGGATAGCATCCATCAGGCGGCCAACGCGATCGTCAGGTTTCTTGCCCGTCAGTATCAGGTACACCGCCGCACCGAAGCTGATGTTGCCCATCAGGCTGGCGATGTCGTAGCCGCGCACCGCGACTTTGTTGGGTTCAATCCGGGTGACGGCACTGGTCCACA
>JANNLP010000017.1:0-2723 GCA_031396905.1 Gemmataceae bacterium | reverse complement strand
TCTTCGTGTCTTTGTGGTTTTCCGGAATGAACCACAAAGACACGAAGACACAAAGGTCACACAAAGAAAACCACTCCAGATGGGATCACAAGTCGCGCCAGAGTTCGGAATCGAACTTGGCGGCTTCGCCTTCGGCCAGCTTGGTCTTGAACTTCAACTTGGGTTTGGCTGAGTCTTTCTTAACCTTCATGGCCGACGACTCGGCCTGCTCGCTCACGCCGGCAGCGTCGAAGTCGGGAACTTTGTCCGTCTCTTGGGGTGCCTTGTCGCGGAGGTACAGGCAGATCGGTACATCGGTAAACGGTAGCCGATCCCGGAAATGGCTTAGCAGGTACCGGCGATACGTGGGTTCAAACAACGAAGGCCCGTTGGTGAACAACACAAGTGTCGGCGGGTTGGCCTCGACCTGCGTGGCGTAATAGATCTTGGGCCGGCGGTTTTGCCGCATGGGTGGCGACTGGGCGTCCAGCGCTTCGCGCAACACCTTGTTCAACTCGCCGGTGCCGACGCGTTGTCCGGCTTGTTTGTGCAGTTGCTGGGCGAGGTTAAGAAGGCGTTCGACGTTCTTGCCGTCCTTCGCCGTGATGAATGCGATCGGCACGTAGTCGAGCATTGAGAACGTGGCCTGGAGATACGTGCTCATCTTCTCCGTGGGCATGGAGTCCTTCATCAGGTCCCATTTGTTGACGACGAAAATCGTCGGCTTGTGGGCGTCGAGAATGTACTCGGTAAGTATCTTGTCCACTTTGCTGACACGGACACGCGGATCGAAAAACATCAGCACGACGTCGGCCCGGCGAATGCTGCGCTCGGCCCGGGCCATGCTGTAAAACTCGATGCTGGAGCTGACGCTTTTCTTCTTGCGGACGCCGGCAGTGTCGATGGCGACGAATGTCTTGCCGTCGCGCTCGAAACGCACATCCACACTGTCGCGAGTGGTGCCGGCGACTTCGCTGACGATGACACGCTCGCCCTGGGCGAGCGCGTTGATGAAGGTACTCTTGCCGGTGTTACGGCGGCCGACGATGGCGAGTTTGAGTTGCGGTGTGGCTGGCTTGGTGCGCGAGTCTTTGGGCAGGTGCTTGAGGATGGCGGCGAACAACTCATCCTTGCCGCGGTGTTGCTCCGCCGACACGGCCATGAACTTGCCGCGGCCGAGCCGATAAAAGTCCGCCGCGTGATCGTCGAGTTCCTTCGAGTCGCACTTGTTGGCAACGGTGATAATCGGTTTGATGACCGAGCGCAGCCGGCGATTGACTTCTTCATCAAGGGCAACAACGCCATCGCGGGCGTCAACGACAAATAGCACCACGTCGGCCTGGTCGAGGGCGACTTGGATTTGCCGCTCGACATCTTCGGTGAGGTTGTCGGAATCTTCGATGCCGATGCCGCCGGTGTCGAACAGTTCGAAATAGCGGCCATCATACTCGACGAGCGTGGCAACGCGATCGCGGGTCACACCGGCAGTCGGGTCGACGATGCTGATGCGTCGTCCGGCCAGCCAGTTGAACAACGAAGACTTGCCGACATTCGGTCGGCCAACAATGGCGACGCGTGGCACGGCCACCGTACTACTCCGATCTTGGCGGTTTCATCGGTGCGAGAAGGCCGACACCGCCGGATGATGCGATTCTCGTTACAATTCTATTCTATAGACGCCGACCCGGGTTCCCAAGTTCAATCATGGCCCGCTGCGACGAAGGTTATCGATGCGAAGTCTGCGGCGGCGATGTGGAAGCCATCGTCGATTCCGACCTATACCTCCGTTATGTATTGGGTGAAGTACCCATCTATCGCCTGCAGAAACAGGCGGAGCGGCACATCCGCTGCAACCCGGCACTCGCACAGTATGTTGTCGATCCAGCATTTGCGTTGGTAGACTGCGACGGCGATTTCGACAAGCGAACATTGGACCCGGCATTTGTAACGAGTGAGGAAAAGCGCGTGACGAGGGCATGGCGACGCCTGCAGATATTGCCGGGTTTGGGGCTACCACTGGATCAGTATCCGTTGCCGATGGAGGCGGGATGATCGAGCCGAATTGGTTTTCTTTGTGTGAAATCTGTGTCTTTGTGCCTTTGTGTTTGGTTTTTAAGACTCACCACAAAGACACAAAGACACAAAGGAATCACAAAGAAGAGCAGCATGGAGGCCATCGCGTATGAGCAATTGGTTTCGTGTTTTGACACCTCGGCCGCAAGCGCGGAAGTGCCTGGTGATCATCCCACATGCCGGGGGTGGCCCTGCGTTTTATCGCGAATGGGCGAAACAGTTGCCCAATGATGTGGAAGTCGTGGCCGTCCAACTGCCGGGGCGCGAAGCGCGATGGAAGGAGCCGCCGCTGACGCGCATGGAACCGTTGATCGCTGAGTTGGTGAAAGAACTGCGGCCGTTGTGGGATCGGCAGATCACGTTGTTCGGACATAGCCTGGGTGCGTTGATTGCAAATGAGTTGGCGCGGCACATGCGCGTGGATCGCCTCATCGTGGCCGGTGCGCGAGCGCCGCAACTGCCGCGATTCGGCTCGTCGCTTCATGACTTGAGTGACTTGGCGCTGCGGGAGGAGTTGGTGCGACTCGGCGGCACGCCGGCCGAAGTGCTGGACAATGAAGAACTGTTTGGCTTGTTCTTGCCCACAATGCGCGCTGATCTGGAACTGCTGGAAACGTATTCACATTCACCGGAGCCGGGACTCCACGTGCCGTTGCAAGTGTTAGGCGGCT
>JANNLP010000824.1:0-8866 GCA_031396905.1 Gemmataceae bacterium | reverse complement strand
GCCATGATGTTCACGTGACGTGATGACAGCAACTTGGAAATTAGGATGCCCGTGCAGATAGCGCAACAACTCCAGCCCGACATAGCCGGAGCCGCCAGCGATACCGGCGCGAATCACTCTCAACTCGATCCCACCTTCAATTTGTTTAGCACGATCTCGCCGAGGCGTGCCGGCTCCTTTAATGCGTTGGCGGCGGCGATGCCGAGTTTGTCTGCGATGAAGCGTTTGCCCACGATGTTGTCGGTGGCCGGTCCGCAGATGGCGTCGATCGGCGGGCAGACTCCATCAAGGAACTTAAACGCTCCCCACGCGCCGACTTGATCGTTCGCGGCCAACACGTGTGCCTTCACAAAACCCATGAGTTCCTTGTCCAGCAATAGGTTCATCACCCCATACTCGCCCATGATGCCATCACCAAGTTCCAGCACGATGCAGTCAGGTTTTTGTGCGACCAGCGCCGTCACGATTCCTTTAGCGGCCCCGACGACGGTTTCCGGTTTAGTGCAGACGATGCCGGCGTCGGTGAAATCATAAACGGCACTCGCGCCGAAATCGGCCATGTCGAGAGTATCACGGCGGAGGCTAATACCGCTTAGCTTGGCGGCACCGACCTTCAGCCCGGCATGATCCAATTGCTTAATAATTTCGCACGCTGCCCGGGTCTTGCCGGCGTTCATGCAAGTGCCGGAGACAATGGCGAGCGGTACGGATTCGATGAGCGAATCAATGACCTGCACTGGTCCCTGATGAATGCTGGCCGGCTTACCGATTCGATGTTGCAACGAGGGAAAATGCAGCACACTGCCCAACACCTCGGCATCAATGGGAGGGCCGAGCTCCGGGTTGTCGCTGACGCATTTGCCCAGTACGCCTCCGAGGTTGAGAATTTGCACCGTGTCACCGGGCGCCAAACTGTCCGGCACCACGCCGCAATAACCCTTCAGTGCGTTGCGGCTGCCAAGCACGCCGGCGATTACGTCGCCTTTGCACAGACGACTCATGCGGCCCGTCGCCAGTTCCACCGTGTTGTAAATGTTCTTTTCCGTAAGCACACGCACGGCGATGACGTAGCCTTCCCGGCAAATGATCTCGTCGCTGAGCGTCGCTTCCCGCTGGAGGTTGGCATTGCGAGTCGAGGATGCGATTTTGTCGAGTATCGTTTTCATAGCGCATCAATCCGCAGCGCGCGGCCTCGGTGATGGCACGGCGAAGAGAAATGCGAGAATTGGTCGTCGTCCGTGATGATCGTATGCCCCGCAGGGCGTCCTGATGGCGGGCGAATGCCGAATCGTTACAGTATCATGCGCGTCATGGACGAAAGCGTCAACCCGCGGAGCTAATCTTCAGTGAATGTTCTTCACGATATTTGTTGTTCACTCCCCCAGGACGTTGACCTGCTGGCTCAACTTGTTGCAATAGGCTCGCCATCCACCGATGGCCCGGCGGTGACGCGCGTACAATTTGTTTTAATAGGTGTGCTGGAATCACTAGGCATGTCGTGTGAGTTGATTCCCGAAGCCGGCCGCGGCAGTCATTTGCTGGCGAGAACCAAAGCCGCGATGGCTGCGGATCGCAGCATCTTTTTGGTCGCTCACGCCGACACTGTGCACAACATTGATACTGCGACGGATCGGTTGCATGTGGATGGCGCGTTGCCGACAACTTTGCCCGCCGCAAAGACCGATGCGTCAGCATTGAAGGCTTTTGGCCCTGGCAGCCTGGACCTGAAAGGTGGCGTCGTGTGTATTGTCAGCGCTCTGCGCTACCTGGCGAAAACCGGCAAGCTCGACCAGCTGCCGATCACGTTATTTGTCAACGCCTGCGAAGAAGACGGTACCGATCATGCAATTGAGTTCGTCACCGAGTTGTCCAAACGAGCAAGCTGCGCACTCGTATTCGAGTTTGGCCGCGATGAGGATCGCATCGTCACGCAACGGAAGGGGCTGCGGTGTTATCGACTCGTAGTCACTGGGCAGGCGGCACACTCGGGATTGGTGAACACAACCAACGCTATTGAACAGTTGTTTCGAATTGGGCACCGGTTCGCGGAATTGACTGATTTGGATCGCGGGATTCGCATCAATTTCGGCACGATAAGTGGTGGCAGCAAAGTCAACGTCGTTGCCGAACAGGCGGTACTTGAGTTTGAAGTCCGTGCGCCGATGGCTGCAGATTTGGATCAAGTCGAAGCCGCGCTTCACGCCATCGCGAGTCATGCTTCGGCAAAGTTGGTTCGCACCAGCGAGGTGCCGCCAATGTCGGATACTGCAGCATCCACCAAACTCATGAAAAGCTACGCACAGCATGGTCGCTTGCTTGGCCTTGGTTGCGAACGCGCACCAATTCAAGGCGGTGTCAGCGACGCCAACCTGTTCGCCGCCGCCGGCGTGCCAACCATCGACGGCCTTGGCCCGTGGGGCCAACATGCTCACACGCGTGAAGAGTACGTCGATCTTTGCTCCATTCCCTACAAAGCCGCGAACTTGGCAATGTGGTTGCTCGCAAATGCGAATGACTACTCGACTTAGCGATTTTCGACCTGTTATTGCCACAAACTACAGCAAAATACGCCACTTTTTGCCAAAAGCCTAAATCCGACACATACTTGCGGCAGATTGCGCGATTCGGTCCCGCGTTTGATCCGTCGGCAAATGAAGGGGCAATTACTGTGAGTGAGCGATTGAGCGCCCAGACACCGCGAGGAGCGGCGTCCGATGGTTCGGCGACATTGCCACTTCGCGGCGTGCGGCCTATTGCCGTAGCAACTGCTTCGACGCCGAGCAATGAAACAGCCGATGCACCATTTGCCGAGCGTCGTTCGCCACCACGTCTTTTTCAGTTCCCGATTATCGCCGGCTACGAGATCATTCGCGAATTGGGTCGCGGCGGCATGGGCGTGGTTTATCTCGCCCGGGAGTTGGCGCTCAATCGCTATGTTGCGTTGAAGGTTGTCGTTGGCGGCGCGTTTGCCGGCATCGAAGCGATCGAGCGGTTTCGCCGCGAAGCTGAAGCGGTGGCAGCGCTGCAACATCCCAACATCGTTCAGATATTCAATGTTGGCTCAAGTGCGATTGGTATGGATGGTGGGCCGCCGTGCCCGTTCATTGCCCTGGAGTTTGCCGACGGTGGAACATTAGCCGCTCATACTGGCAAGCCGATGCTGCCGCGAATCGCTGCGGAAATCGTGGCGACGCTGGCTGATGCGGTGCAATACGCACATAGTCGCGGCATTGTGCATCGTGATCTCAAACCTGGCAATGTGCTGATGCGCGTCAATCCGCCGACCGCGGACACGAATGATGGCTTGTTGAATCGCCTCACGCCGAAAGTAACCGACTTTGGTTTGGCAAAGCGCATCGACGCCAATGGTGACTCGATCCAGGGCGAAGCGGCGACCATGGCCGGCAGCATGTTGGGCACGCCGGAATATATGGCACCGGAGCAAGCCACCGGCGACGGCGACATTGGTCCGCCGGCGGATGTGTATGCATTGGGCGTCATCCTGTATGAACTGTTGACTGCCCGCGTGCCGTTGCAAGGCGCGGATGCCCTCGACACATTGGTGCGGGTGCGCACACAGGAACCGCCGTTGCCGAGTCGGTTGCAGCCGCGGTTGCCGCGCGATTTCGATACGATTTGCTCGCGCTGCTTGGAAAAGGATCCTGGTCGGCGCTATGCTTCGGCGGCGGCACTTTCATCGGACCTGCGGGCCTGGTTGGAAGGTCATCCCATCCAGGCACGGCCAATCAGTTACCACGAGCGATTGTGCAAATGGGCGCGGCGACGGCCCGCCGTGGCCTCGTTGTTGGCTGCCGTAAATATCGTGGCCGTTGCCGGCTTTTGCGGCGTGTTTTAGCAGTGGCAGTTTGCCGAAGCGCGGGCCGTGGCCGAAAGACGTGCGCTCCAGCGCGCCAGTACTGCCCTCGAAGCTGCCGAGACCAATCTGTATTTCGGTCGGGTCAGTGTAGCGCAGCGAGAACTGTTGGTTGGTAATCCCTGGGATGCTGTGCGTAATCTTGACGCTTGCAAACCAAAAACGGGTGAACATGATCGTCGCAGTTGGGAATGGCATTACTTGAAGAACGCCAGCCGTGGCGATGTGCTATCGATCCAGGCTTCCTTTGAGTGGGTTTGGGACGTGGCGTACAGCCCGGATGGCACGATGTTGGCAACCGCCGCCGGCACGCCTTACAGCATAAGAAGGGAGAATGAGCCGGGCGAGTTGTCACTTTGGGACGCGAATACGGGGTTACTGATCCGTCGCTTCATTGGCCATGCAGGTTCGATCAAGCGAGTGAATTTCAGTCCGGATGGCCGCTATCTATGTACCGCCGGGTTCGACAAGACGGTACGAGTTTGGCATGTAGCCACTGGCGAATCGATAGGTATTGCCGGCAACTGCACCATCCACAATGGTTACGACACGTTTGGCGACGCCGGGCCGTGTTGGTTTACGGCCGACAGCCGGTCAGTCGAATTCCGCGGCGACGATCATTGGAATCGTTACGACATTGCTACTGGCCAGGTTTCGCCGCTGCCGAATTGGCAAGGAATCATGTGGCAATCACCCGACCGCCGGCTGGGCCTTTTTCGTCGTAGCGAATTTCGATTTGAAGTCATGGAATTCGCTTCGGGTAAGTCTCTCGGCATCGTCGAGCATCCTACGGGTGCCGGTCGCGCGGCATTAAGCGCGGATGGCAAGCAGCTGGTACTGTCGGGTGCGGAGTACATGGAGCTTTTTGATGTCGCCACCGGTCGGCGCAAGCGAATTTACGAAGGTGCGGATTCGTGGATTGAGACCATCGCCATCAGCGGTGATGGCCGCAGCGTGGCCGCCGCCGGGTCGGGCCGCACGGTCAACGTCTGGAATGAAGGTCACCACTATGCCGTGGCCTATGCCGGCCATGCGTCCGAAGTTCGCGGACTCGCATTTTCACCGGATTGCCAGCGATTGGCTTCGTGTGATCGCACCGGCCAGGTGTTTATTTGGGATCTCACCCGCAACCCCCGGCAACAGTTAGTCCAGCCAGGCTGCGACGCTTCGGGTCAAGCCGCCATGGGATTATCCTGCGATGGCGAAGAGATTATGACGGTACTCACGGATCAACGATTGCTAAGCCATGACCTGCGTGGACGGCGCTTGCGCGAAATACGAATCGACGGGATGACGCGAAAGACGGAGTATCCAAGGTTGGACATCATGTTTAGCCCGGACGGCACGCGGTTGTCCGGACCGACGGACGCCGAACCCAATGTGGCCCGAATATGGGACACCATGACGGGCCACATCGTGCATGAATTGCGCGGGCATCGGTACCCGGTTGTTGGCACCGCCTGGAGTCGAGATTGCAAGCGACTGGCAACTCGGACGCAAAAGAGCAAGAAGGAAAACGCGTTCGCCGAAGTCTGGGTTTGGGATGCAACAACCGGTCAAAAGCTCTACGAGGTGACGACGGAACCGATTGAGGGGATGGCCCTGACCAGCGACGGCACCAGACTCGGCGGCGGCAACCGTCGCGGCGAGGTCACCATGTGGGACGTGGCCACCGGCCGCGAACTGTGGCGCGGCATCTCCCATTGGCCGGACGACTACGATGGCAAGTTCGACATTCGGCTTTTCGCCGCGGCCATTGCGCCGAACGATCAGGTCATGGCCACGGGCGGTTTCCTGGATGGCAGTTTGCAACTGTGGAAAACCGACACCGGCCAAAAGCTCCATGCATCACTTCACGGTAACGCGAACTTGACGGGCGTGACGTTCACGCCCGATAGCCAACGCATCGTCGCCGCCGGCTACGATGCCGAAACGCGGATGTGGGACGTGGCCACCGGCCAATTCGCACTGTCGCTGATGATTCCCACGGGTGCCCGCCGTGCCGATTTCGCCTACACCGCCCGCCCAGTTTTCAGCCTCACCAATCAACGCCTGGCCGTCCTGAACTGGAACGGCTACATGGCCTGCTGGGACGGCAGCGTGAAGCCGGAAAAGTAGATAACGAGTGTCGAATACGAAATGCTCACATACGCAATGCAGCAATCTTGCGCCGCTGAATCACCACATGCGGCCAGCGGGCCAAAAGCGCGAACGCTGTAAGCAAGGTGCCGGTGCCGAGTGTGGTCCAGATCCAGCGGGGCCAGATGTCGGTGCGGTAGATTTCGAAAGGACCGCCGGGAGTATGTGCGAGTGATGCTAACGCAACGCCGCAATCGATGCCCTCCAAGTCTGCCAGGGGCACTTCCTGGCGATCAATTATCAGTACTTTGCCATCCAATGCCAGGCGGCACGGTTCAATGGACTGAACATGTTTTTCGAACCGAGCGGTCTTGGTCGCTCGGTTGATGACACGAACGCAGCCCATGTAATAGGGCACTTTGCTGTGGTCAAATACTCTGATGCCGGTGCGAATTTCCAACTCGGCGATCCAATCTGCCCAGGCGGGTTGGCGCGGCGGGTACTTCTCAAACTGGCCGACCCATTTCTCAGTGTCGATCGATCCATTTGGCGATGCCAAAACCCGGTAGTCGCAATCGAACAACGGGTCTGGCGTTCCCGGTCCAAGAGTCTTGCCATCAAAGACATACCGATGACGCCGGGTGGGTAGCCAATCGTAGAAACGCAGCGAGTTTTCGTAGCAGCGCAACTCGCCTGGTCGCCATTCGCACAGCATCTGTCCTTCTGGTAATTGAGAAGTCCATTCCTCCTCGCCGGAACTTAAGTTGACTAAATGCAGAAGTCTGCCGGCGGCAGCGAGATCATAGCGCTGATAAAGGAGTTTGCGACCATCGGGAGAGAAGCAGCTTGAGATGAACCCTTCTTCGCCTAGTGGGAACTGGACCTTGCACTGGCATTGCCCAGTGCGCGCGTCAAACACTGCCAGTTGGGATGACTTGCCTTGCAATACCGCGAAGGCGTCGCCATTCGGCGCAAGATCAAAATGATTGTCACTGGCCTCGACCGACACGCGACTTCGGATTTGTCCGGACGGGAGGTCGAATGTCGTTAGCCAGGCTTTGCCTTGGAGATCAAATGGTGGAAGATCGCTGTTAGGCGCCCAATCCGACGCGCATCGAGTATGGTAGCGCGGAACCGAACATGCGAGCAACCACGATAGGGAGTTGCCATCATCGGAAACACGTGCCCAATAGCCTCTTCCGTGCCATTTGCCCAAGTCCAACGTGGTTGTCTTGGTCAGTTTGCCGCTGTCGCCATCGTAATACTCGATGCGCGGTTTGGCGTCGTCTTCAGGCGCACAGTGAACGAACAAGAGCTGATTGGTCTTTTCGTCGTCCGCGAGAAAATGGCGGTGCCGACCAGGAATAGCAAAGGCCAGCCGCTGCGGCCAAACTTGAATCGCGGTCGCCGTTGGCACGGCGAGAAAGAGGGCCAGGATCAGATAGCGCCAACGCATTGCCATTCATCTTAGGCGAGCCCGGAGCTTGAGCGACAGGAGAAAGCGCCAGCCAAAGCGTGGCGGGTTTGTGTTGGGTGAGAGTCTCTCCTCCGGTCGCTCACGCTCCCGGCTCGCCTAAGGCTCGCTGGTGCTCAGCCTTGGGGCGCGCGGTTCAGTGCGTCAACTCCCCAATGAATAATACAACGATTGAATTGACGCGCTCAGTTTCGCCACCAATGATCTAGCGTGCTTTCTTTTTCTTGGCGGGCTTGCTCTTCTTCGGGCTTGGCTTCGCGGCTTTAGCCTTGGTTGCTTTCACTTTGCTAGCCTTACCAGCCTTTGACGGTTTGGCCTTCGCCGGTTTCTTCTTGCCCTTAACCTTACTCATCATTGACTTGGCCTTCGCCGGGATAGCGGCGACCGTCTTGCTGACGGACTTCATCGCTTTCTTCGCGGTTTTGGAAGTGGCGGCCGACTTCACTTTTTTGACGGCCTTCTTCACGTCGTCGGCGCTCGTTCGCGAACCGACCGCACCGCCGACGACAGCACCGACAGCGGCTCCCAGCGGCCCGAGAAATGACCCGGCCGCCGCACCGGCGGCAGCGCCGCCAATCATGCCCATGCCGGAAGGCTCTTCGTCATGCGGTGCACTGTCGGTGGCGTTATCCATTTCAGTCATCATTGACTCCAAATCTGCGAGTACGAGTGGGATGTCACGAAAACAATATATGTGCGGCCAGCGGCTGTGGCATGAGGCAAATTTGGTACGGGACTTGCCTAGTCATCTACCGGTTCTGGTGGCGTGGACTGCCGACGATGGACGCAACAGAGCGGTTCACGCCTTTTTTGAAACTATCCAGCAAGGGGGGCCTCAAAATGAGCAAGTTACTTCGCAGACTGTGGCAAGACGATGCCGGTGCGATCATTGCCGCTGAGTACCTTTTCCTGGCTGTAATTCTCGTGATTGGCATCATCGTTGGCTTCGCCAGTATCCGCGACGCCGTCAATACCGAGTTTGCCGAGCTCTCAAACGGCTTCCTGGCGTTGAGCCAGGGCTACGTTCTGTCAGGTCAGAGCGCCTGCTGTGCTGCTGTCGATGGTTCTCAGGTGATTGATACGCCGGCCCTGGTGCCCGATCCGACATGTACGGTTCCGGCCATCCCCAGTGCCGTTGACGTCATTCCGTGCAACTAAGTGCCCGGACCTCCCGGTGAGCGGCGAACTTTTGGTCAAGATCGCCGCTCTTTTCATGCGCCAATTGCCTCGCAACTTTTCATTGAACTATTGCGCACGGGCTTGAATTCACATTGGATGTTTGGCCAAGCCTGACACCTGTCAAGCTCAGACAACAGGGGCGCTACGAGGCCGCAAGGACTCCTCGGGCCGCCTTTTCGCATTCATCCTGGGTTTGGGCGGTACCGAACTGATAAGTCCCTTTATCTCCGCACACGATCCAATAGTACGTCGGCACTTGG